>JBFMFA010000186.1:0-6382 GCA_040753195.1 Gemmatimonadota bacterium
TGCTCGCGCGTGTGCATCCGGCTGGTCCTTCGTGTCACACGGGAACGGCATCATGTTTTGGCAGCAACGCGCTCGCCGCTGACGCCTTCGGAGCGATGGCGGCCACGGTGCGTGCGCGCGCCGCAAGCACCCATGCGAGCGCGAGCTACACCGCGGCGTTGTTAGGCGATCGCAACCGCCGGCTCAAGAAGTTAGGCGAAGAGGCGGCAGAGCTGATCGCGGCGTGTGCTGACGGCGATGCGGGGCGCGCAACAGAAGAAGCCGCGGATCTCATCTACCACATTGCGGTCGCGCTGCAGGGCGCGGGTTCGTCGCTCGATGCCGCGAGAGCTGTCCTGGCTGAGCGGCGAGCGAACGGCAGTTAGTCTCCCGGTTCGCTGGGGCGGAAGCTGAGGTCCCAGGCGAGCCAGAGGGTCCGCGAAAAAGGGAAAAAGAGGACCGGCATCAGCACCGCGAGCGAGATGCCGATGGCGACGGCGTACGGCGTGTCGGGCCACGTGAAGTACATGTAGATCAGCGTCCCGATGAGCGCACTCGTCTCACCGACGACCAGATTGATCGCGTAGGCACCGAGCCAAAAATCCTCTTTCTCGCCGCGCTCGAACGCGAGTCCGCACACCGCACAGCGTTCCTTGAACTTGAACCACGTGGCCATTGCGCCCGTGCGTCCGCATCGCGGGCACCGGAGCCGCAATGCGCGAGCGAAGAGCGTCGCCACGGGTGGTCGTGCCTGTTGTTTGGCGTTCATATTTGCGCCGGCAATCTATCACCTTCACGACCGGCCATATGCCTCATTTCACGTACGGCGTTCGATGTGTCGCGTTAGGCGCTCTTCTCCTCGTTGGGGGTTGTGAAGGAGCCGTCAACGAGTCCGTGCGAGGTTATCCTGCAGACGCGCTCGACTCTTTGCGCACCCTGGAAGCTGTGCTCCGAGCGACGCCAGACACGGCTCTCATCGCTGAATATGCTCGGATCATGAGTGAAGAGCCGCACCACGCCGGCTCGCCAGGCGCCCGCGCCGTCGCCGAATGGGCCCTCGACAAGTTCCGGGAATGGGGACTGACCGCGCACATCGAGGAATTCGAAGCGTTACTCCCGACGCCGACCGTGCGGCGAGTCGAACTGGTTAGGCCCACGCGCTTCGTCGCCAAGATGCAAGAGCCCGTCATCCCCCAAGACAAAGACTCCGGCGACCAGGGGCAACTCCCGACATACAACGCGTACGGAGCCGACGGTGAGGTGGAAGGTGATCTGGTCTTTGCCAACTACGGCAACGCGGAGGACTACGCCTATCTCGACAGCGTCGGCGTTGATCTCGGAGGCAAGGTGGTGATCGTGAAATACGGTCGCGGCGTTCGCAGCGCCAAGATCAAACAAGCTGCCGCCCGTGGTGCGATCGCCGTCATCATTTACTCGGATCCAGAAGACGATGGGTTCACGCGCGGCGATGTCTACCCCAACGGACCGTGGCGACCGGAGGATGCCGTCCAGCGCGGTACCGCCGCGGACTATGCGGCCATGTATGCCGGCGATCCGCTTTCGCCAGGATGGGCATCGAAGAATGGAAGCCGGCGCCTAACGCGTGCCGAGGCGAAGAGTTTGCCCACGATTCCCGTGGTGCCACTGTCATACGGCGATGCGCGACCGCTGCTGGAGGCGTTAGGTGGCGCCACGGCACCCGACGATAACTGGAAGGGCGGGCTGCCGATCGCCTACAACATCGGGCCCGGGCCCGCGCGTGTGCGGGTGCGATCGAAGTCGCAATGGACCATCGGTCCGTTGTACAACGTGATTGGCCGAATCGAAGGTGCAACGGCGCCTGACGAGTGGGTGATCTTCGGCAACCATCACGATGGCTGGGTGAACGGCATGGCCGATCCGGTCTCCGGCGCCGTGGCCCTCATGGAAGCGGCACGATCGCTCTCAGTGCTCGTCAAGAACGGCTGGCGACCCCAACGCACGATCGTTTTCGCGCTCTGGGACGGGGAAGAGTGGGGGCTGCTCGGCTCGACCGAATGGGCCGAAGAGCACGCCGCCGCCCTGCGCGACAAAGCCGTCGTGTATTTCAACACGGATGGGTACAGCAAAGGCGTCTTCGATGCTGACGGGTCGCACACGCTCAGCACATTTGTGCGTGAATTGGCACGCGATCTACGCGACCCGCTGCGCGACAGCAGCCTGGCTGACGTCGCGGCGCACGCGCGCCTAACGCGCGCGCGGACGGCGGCTGATTCGGCGTCGGCCCGGTCGCAGGGTTTTGAGCTTGGACCGCCGGGCTCAGGCACCGATTTCGAAGCGTTTCTCGAGCACCTCGGCATCGCATCAGTGAGTCACGGCTTTTCAGGCGGACCCACGGCGGGGACGTATCACTCGATCTACGACAGCTACGAGATGTTCACGCGCTTCATTGACCCCGGGTTCCTCTACGGCAAGGCGCAGGCGACGACGGTGGCCACGTTAGCGCTACGAATGGCCGAGGCGCCAATTCTCCCATTTTCTTTCAGCGATGCTGCCACGGCATATCGCGGCTTCGCGCAAGACGTGGTTGCCCTTGCCCAAGCGCAACTTGGCAGTGAACAGCTCGATGCGAGCCCCGTGATGCAGGCGATCGACCGTCTGACTACAGCAGGCAACGAGGTCGAGCGCGCGTATCAGCGTGTGACCGGGCGTGGCGCGGCGTTCCTGGACCAGGCGCGCGCACCACTCGCCGCGATTAACAAGGCGCTGTATCAGTCAGAGCGCGACCTGTTGGATCCAGACGGGCTACCGGGGCGCGAATGGTTCAAGAGCACGATGTACGCGACGGGTGTTTACACAGGCTTCGCGCCGGACCCCATGCCTGGCGTTAGGCAGATGCTTCAGGCGAAGCAGCGTGCAGCGGCGCAAGATCAACTGCAAAGGCTCGCGGCGGCCATCGATCGCATGGCCGTGCGCGCCACCCGCGTCGGCGCGGCGCTGGACAGCCTGGTACAATAAGGCGAGCACAGGGCGGTGAGCGCCTAACGCCCACCGCCCACACAACGACTAGCGCGGCTGCTCTACGGTCCGCAGATATGGCTTGTGGGTCTTGAAGCCTTGCGGGTACTTCTCCCGCGCTTGTTCATCGGATACGGACGTCGGGATGATCACGTCCTGACCCGGCTTCCAGTTCACCGGCGTCGCGACAGTATGCTTGGCGGTCAACTGCACCGAGTCGAGCAGGCGCAGGATCTCATCGAAGTTGCGCCCCGTGCTCATCGGATACTGGATCGTCGCTCTCACCTTTTTGTCCGGCCCGATCACGAAGACCGATCGGACCGTGGAGTTGTCGACAGCTGTGCGCTTGCCGGGCTGCGCGTCAGCCGGGAGCATGTCGTACAGCTTCGCCACGGTTAACTCCTCATCGCCGATGAGGGGATAATTCACCGGCGCGCCCTGCGTCTCCTCGATGTCCTTCGACCAGCGGACATGATCAGCGACGCCGTCGACGCTCAGTCCGATCACTTTCGTGTTGCGGGCGTCGAACTCCGGTTTGAGACGTGCCATGTAGCCCAGTTCCGTCGTGCAAACCGGTGTGAAGTTCTTCGGATGTGAAAAGAGCACCGCCCATTTGTCGCCGATCCAATCGTGAAATTGAATCGGCCCTTCGGTCGTCGTGGCGGTGAAGTCGGGAGCAACATCGCCGATGCGGATTGTCATACTCGTCTCCTCAACGTGCTGAATACGTTAACCTGCGCCTAACGCCCTCAAGGTAGATGCGCAAAAACCGGCCAGCGGCGGCAAGAGCAACCCAAACTATTCGGCGGTTAGCGGCAGGGGGACTGGGGGTAATACGAGCCGCCGATTGGAGGTTCCCGGCCGGCCCGAGGTATGCGGCGACGTTGTTGACGAAAGGGGATCGTCGTCTATCATCCGCCTGGCCAGGGGGTGAAGTTTACGGCGCGGCTTGGGGCGGCGCGTTTCGCCAGGCAACCGGCTTGGGGGGAGGGGCAAGGAAATGCAGGTTTACCCGCAATCCGCGTAGCTTGGATATGACTGAAATGGTCGAAACGGCGCTGAATAGAGAGCATCAGCAGGAGGTTGCTGCTGGCCAGCGCTTCGAGTTTGGCCAGAACTGGAGCCGGTTTCTCGAGCAGCTCGACGACCAGCGCATCCTGGTTGCCGAAGAGTCGCTGAAGACCCTCCTGCGCACCGCCGACTTGCGGGGCAAGCGCTTCATCGATGTTGGGTCAGGGAGCGGTCTGTTCAGCCTAGCCGCGCGACGACTCGGCGCGACTGTCCACTCGCTCGACTATGACCCACAGTCGGTGGCGTGCACCAACGAACTGCGGCGCCGCTACTTCAATGGAGATCCGAACTGGCGCGTCGACCAGGCCTCCGCGCTGGATCCGGCTTACCTAAGCTCCCTCGGCACATTCGATGTCGTGTATTCGTGGGGCGTTTTGCACCACACGGGACAGATGTGGAAGGCCCTCGAATCCATGATTCCCCTGGTGCGTGATGGTGGGAAACTCGCCATTGCGATCTACAACGATCAGGGCACCGCGAGCCGCCGCTGGACAACGGTGCAGCGGTGGTACAATCGGCTACCGCCAGGCCTGCGCTTCCTGGTCTTGTGGCCGAGCATGCTATTTCTATGGACCCGGCCCACGATCAAGGACCTTCTGGCGTTCAAGCCATTCCGCACGTGGCGCGAGTATCACACGAACCGCGGGATGTCGGCATGGCACGACCTGGTGGACTGGGTCGGCGGGTACCCGCGCGAAGTTGCCAAGCCTGAAGAGCTCTTCGAGTTCTATCGCGACCGCGGCTTCGACCTGCTTTACCTCCGCACGCAAGGCGGGAGCATGGGCTGCAACGAACTGACGTTCGTCAAGCGGGCGACGTAGGCGCCTAACGAGGTAACGCGCGCAGTTCGCTGTAGAGCTCGACGTAGTCGCGGATCATACGCGGATTGGCGTACTGTTCCTCCATTCGTGCGCGTCCATCGCGGGTCAGGCGCTGACGCAGCTGCTCGTCGTCGATCAAGCGCACGGCGACGTCGTAGAATGAGTCTGCGTCGTTCGGATCGAACATCAGCCCGCAGCGGCCGCCTTCGGTGAGGTGAGGCACTTCGCCAACCGTGGAGCTCATCGATGGAATGCCCATCGCCATTGCCTGCATCAACGCGTTCGGGCAGCCTTCCTTGAAGGACGTCAATGCGAAAGCATCGAACGTGGCCAGCAGCGGTCGCACATCGGTGAGCTGGCCTGTAAACACGACTCGCGCTGCTATTCCCAGGTTCCTCGCGAGCTCCCGCATCGCGCCTAACTGCGGGCCGCCACCGACGAACACGAGCCGCACGTGCGGATAACGCTCGGCCAGACGGCGAGTCGTGTGCAGCAGCAGCGGGACATTCTTGACTGGCCTGGCATTGGCCACCGTGCCTATCACGAACGTATCGTCACCGAAGCCAAGTCGCGTGCGCTCGCTGGCACGCAGCGACGGAGACGGCTGGAAGTAGTCGCAGTCAACGCCGTTAGGCACGACGACCACGCGCGGTCGGGTCTTCCTGTTGCCGATCAGCACATCCTTCACCGCGTAGCCGTTGCAGAGAATCACGTCCGCGTGCTGCATCGCGCGCCAAATGACTTTCCTTTTGCGTTCAGCGATTCCGTCCCACAGACTGATGAGGTTGTGCACGAGCTTGACGCGCTTTCCCAGACGCAGCTTGGCCGGAAGCGCGGTCAGCAGCGTTTTCAAGTCGAACGTGTTGACGACCTGAATGTCGTTGGCGCGGATATAGCGCGCGATTTTGCGCAGCTGGCCCCAGTCGGTCCACGGTCGCCGCACGGGAATCATCGCCATCTTGGCGGGCGTTTTACGGAACTCGTCGAGCATCGTTAGGTCGTCGCCGACGACACACACGTGCACTTCGGTGGTTGCCGGAAAGCCGCGGGCGAACTCGAGGATGCGCAGCTCGGGTCCCGCCGGCTGCAGTCCGTAGATGATGAAGAGGACGCGCGTGGTCGCGGCCCCGCGTGCCGCGTTATTCGTTAGGTGCGGGGCCTCAGCGGCCGTCACCGGCTCCTGCGCGTTCGGTCGTCAAGGGCACTGCCGCTCGCTCCTGTTGAGCGCCCAGCGGCGCGCGCGAGCGCCCCATGCGCGGGCGGCTCCACCCATGATACCACCGCAGCAGCTCCCGCGCCCGCCGCTGCGTCGCATCGGCCTCGGTCGCCAGGTCGAGGAACGGCCCTGGCATGCCGGCCGACAAGTACAACTGCGGCAAGGTGCTGCGGTTTGCGCCTAACGTGGACCCGACGGTACCCCGGGCCCCCACGCGACGGTTCATGTTTGTCACGCGCGTCGTGATCGCCTGCGGCGTGCGCACGAGAATTCGCAGAGCCATGTCGAAGATCGCCGG
>JBFMFA010000187.1:0-6367 GCA_040753195.1 Gemmatimonadota bacterium
GCCGTCGACGACGATCTGGGTAGGCTGCGGCGCGGAGAGTTTGATCCCCGGCGGCGCCTTGACTTCGATCACGTGACTGTAGCCTAACGAAAGTTGCAGGCCGTACGGCTTCGCCTCGGCTTTATAACCGACGCCGGTGATCTCCAGCTGTTTCTGGTAGCCCTTCGTCACGCCCTCGATCATGTTGGCGATCAACGTGCGCGACAGGCCGTGCAGCGCCTTGTGACGATCCTCGTCACTGGGCCGCGAGACCGTGATCTCGTTGTCGGCGTACGCGACGCTGAGGTCAGGGTGTAGACTGCGTTTCAGCTCACCCTTGGGCCCTTTGACGGAGACCGTCTGACCGCTGACGTTCACCGTTACGCCGTTAGGCACCGGCACTGGTTGTTTTCCGATTCTCGACATGGCGACTCCTACCAGACCAGGGCGAGCAGCTCGCCACCGGTGTGCGACCGGCGCGCCTGCGAGTCGGACATGATCCCCTGCGACGTGCTCAGGATGGCCATGCCCAGGCCGTTGCGCACGCGCGGGATTTCCCGCGCGCCAACGTACTTGCGCAGTCCAGGGGAAGACACGCGCTTGAGATCGCGGATCACGCTCTGCCCACCGGCCGCGTACCGCAGCACGACGCGCAGAATCTTGTGTCCGTTCTCGCTCTCGAGCAGGCGAAAATCCTGGATGTAGTTGTTGTCACGCAGGATGCGCGCGATTTCGGTTTTCAGTTTCGATGCCGGCATGTCCACGCGACGGTGCTTGGATAGGCACGCGTTACGAATGCGCGTCAGCATGTCTGCAATCGGATCGTTCAGACTCATTGAGACTCCTCGTTCCTATGGTATCCGAAGACGGACCTGTAGGATTGCTTTGACCTTAGACCTTAGACCTTAGACCTTAGACCTGCCGTTTTACCAACTCGCCTTACGAACACCGGGCAGCAGCCCCGACAACGCCATATCGCGCATCGCCATGCGCGACAGACCAAACGCGCGCACGAATCCGCGCGATCGGCCGCTCATTGCGCAGCGGTTGCGAATGCGAATAGCCGACGAGTTGCGAGGCAGATCGCGCAGCTGCGCGTACGCCTTGGCGCGCGCCTCGTCGCTCGTCTTGGGGTTACGGATCTTCTCGCGCAGCGCCTTACGTTTGGCCGCATAACGCTTAACGAGATCCATCCGCTGTTCGTTCTTGACCTTCTTTGACGTCTTCGCCATTGGGTTGCTTTGACCTTTGACCTTTGACCTAGTTCTTCTTTTCATCCCCGCGGAACGGGAATCCGAGTTCACGCAACAGCGCCAGCGCATGATCGTCGCGCTCCGCCGAGGTGACGAACGTGATGTCCATCCCGTGGATCTGCTCGATCATGTCGTAGTTGATCTCCGGAAAGATCATCTGCTCCTTGATGCCTAACGAATAGTTCCCGCGTCCGTCGAACGAACGCGTGGAAAGCCCGCGGAAGTCTCGAATGCGCGGGACCGCCGTGTTGATGAAGCGGTCCAGAAACTCCCACATGCGCGCGCCGCGCAACGTCACCGAGGCGCCGATCTCCTGCCCCTGACGCAGGCCGAAACCGGCGATCGACTTCTTCGCCTTCTTTCGCACCGGCCGCTGACCGGTGATGATCGACAGCTCCTCGACGACGGCGTCGAGCATCTTCGGCTGCTTGATGGCTTCGCCCAGGCCCACGTTGAGCACGATCTTTTCCAGACCTGGTACCTGGTGCTGGTTGCTCAAGCCGAGCTTGCTCATCAGCGCCCCGCGCACGCGCGAATTGTAGACCTCGCGCAAGCGTGGCGGTGGTACGGGAAGCTCTTTGCCGGCATGCGTCCCCTTGGACAGCATCGACTTGCGCTCGCCGCCACCTTTTTGCGGTTTGCTCTGCGGCTTCCCACCGCCCTTTGCGGGCGCCGCGCCGCCTTTTTTCTCTTCTTTAGCCATACCTAACGAGTCCTCGCTCAGCGCACGCGCGGAATCGCATCGCCGCTTTTGACGGACATGCGTTCCTTGGTGCCATCCGCATCGATCCGCATGTGAATGCGTGTCGGCTGTCCCGACTTCGGATCGATGAGCATGACGTTCGAATGATGAATGGGCGCCGGCTGGCTGAGGATCTGACTCTGCTCCTCGGCTCGCCGTGCCTTGCGATGCTTCTTCACGATGTTGATGCCGTCGACCGTGATACGACCGGTCTTCGGAAAGACGCGCAGTACCTTGCCTTCGCGGCCTTTGTCGTCACCCCGCATCACGCGAACGGTGTCGCCTTTGGTGACGCGCATTTTGACGCGCTCCACCCTGGCGGCATGCCGCAGCACACCCAGCCGCTTTCCTGCCGTCTTGCGATACTTGAGCACGCGCATCCTACAACACCTCCGGTGCGAGCGACACGATCTTCATGTAGCGCTTGTCGCGCAGCTCGCGGGCCACGGGCCCGAAGATGCGCGTCGCGCGCGGCTCGCCCTGTTCATTGATGATGACCACGGCGTTCTCGTCGAACTTGATGTAGCTGCCGTCCTTGCGCCGCGTCTCTTTCACCGTGCGCACGACAACCGCTGTTGCGACTTCCGCCTTTTTCACTGTGCCGTTAGGCAGCGCGTCCTTGACGGCGACGATCACCTTGTCGCCGATGCCGGCATAGCGGCGCCGCGTTCCGCCTAACACGCGGATCACTTGCGCCCGTTTCGCGCCCGAGTTGTCCGCCACGCGGACCATCGATTCTTGTTGGATCATGGTCTAGGCTTGGCCTCCGAGCCGCGCGCGCTCCACGATCTCGACCACGCGCCATCGCTTGTCCTTCGACAATGGACGGGTTTCCATGATGCGCACCGTGTCCCCGGCCTTCGCCGCGTTCTGCTCGTCGTGCGCTTTGACCTTGCGCGTCCGCAGCACCATCTTGCCGTACACGGGGTGCGCAAAGCGACGTTCGATCGCCACCACGACAGTCTTCTGCATCTTGTCGCTGACGACCGTTCCCACGCGCACCTTCCTGGTGTAACGGCGTTCACCGCCGGCCTTGATTGGTTCGGGCATGACTCCTTCGTCTCCTCTATCCCTGCGCTGCGGCGAGCTCTTGCTCGCGCAGCACGGTCTTCAGTCGGGCGATGTCCTTGCGCAACGTGCGCAGGCGCAATGGATCCTCGAGCGCTTCCGTCGCGCTACGAAACGTTAGGCGAAACCGCTCTTCTTCCAGTTCGGCGATCCGCGCGCGGATCTCCTCCGCGCTGCGTTCGCGCGCGCGACTGGGCACCTGTTCCCAGGGTCGTTCGTCTCTACGGGCCATGGCCGGCCTCCTGGCGCGCGATGAACTTCGACCGCACACCGAGCTTCGCCGAGGCGAGCGCCATCGCCTTCTGCGCAATCTCGGGCGTCACGCCTTCAAGCTCGAACATGACACGCCCGGGCTTGACGACGGCCACCCAACCCTCGGGCGAGCCTTTGCCTTTCCCCATGCGTGTTTCAGCCGGCTTTTTCGTAATCGGCTTGTCGGGGAACAGACGGATCCAGACCTTGCCGCCACGCTTGATGTGCCTCGTGAGGGCGACACGCGCCGCTTCGATCTGGCGGTTCGTCACCCACCCCGGCTCCGTCGCTTGCAGCCCATAGTGCCCGAACGAAATCTCGGCCCCGCGCTTGGCGAGACCCTTCGTTCGGCCTTTGAACATTTTTCGGAACTTAACTCTCTTCGGACTCAGCATGTCTCGTTAGGTCGGGTCAAGGGCCACGGGTCAAGGGTCACGGCAAACGTTGTTGTCTGCTTTGACCCGTGACCCGCGACCCGTGACCCCTATGAACCAGTTGAGTAGGTCTTCCCTCTCCGATCCTCCACGACCTCACCCTTAAAAATCCAAACTTTCACTCCAATCGTTCCGAACGTCGTCTTCGCCGTCGACGTCGCGTAGTCGATGTCGGCGCGCAGCGTGTGCAGCGGGACTCGACCTTCGTGGTAGCCTTCCACGCGCGCGATTTCAGCGCCGCCTAACCGGCCACCGCATTTGATCTTGATCCCCTGGGCCCCCATGCGCATCGCACTTTGCACCGCGCGCTTCATCGCGCGGCGGAACGAAATGCGCTGCGCCAGCTGCGCCGCGACGTTGTCCGCGACGAGCTGCGCTTCGAGCTCGGGACGCTTGATCTCTTCGACGTTGATGCCGACTTCTTTCCCGCTCACCTGCGCCAACTCATCGCGCAGTTTGTCGACTTCAGCGCCCTTCTTGCCGATCACGACACCCGGACGGCCGGTGTGAATCGTTAGGACCACCTTGCCCGGCTTCCGTTCGATGGTGATGTCGGAAATCGCGGCGTGTCCAAGGCGCGCCTTGAGGTATTTGCGCAGCAACGCGTCTTCCCGGATCAGCGTGGGATATTCGCGCCGCGCGAACCAGCGCGAACGCCAGTTCTTCGTGATGCCTAACCGGAAACCGACCGGATTCGTCTTCTGTCCCATTAGCGACCTTCCTTTACGGCGACGATGATCTCCACGTGGCTCGTGCGCTTGTGAATCGGAGTCGCACGCCCCTGCGCTGCCGGCATCCAGCGCTTGAGTTTGCGCCCTTCGTTGATGATCGCGTGTTTGATGTACAGCCGATCGACGTCCACCGACTCGTCGGCCTGGCGCGCCTGATACTCTACGTTTGCGACGGCGGACTTGAGCACCTTGGTGATTTCACGCGCCGCGTGCTTCTTGGAAAAGGCGAGCAGCGTCAACGCGTCGTTCACATCCTTGCCGCGGATCTGATCGATGACGAGACGCATCTTGTACGGCGACTGCCGCGTACCGCGCTGAAACGCTCGGGCCTGAGCTGCCATGGCCTAACGACCTCCCTTGGCGCCGGGCGCGGCTGGCGACCCTGCCGCTGGCGTCTTTCGTTCCGGCGCCGCTGCCGGCGGAGCGCCGGGCGCCGCCGCGGCCGCCGCCTTCACCGCGGTGTGGCCGCGGAACAGACGCGTCGGCGCGAACTCGCCGAACCGATGCCCGACCATGTTCTCCGTCACGTACACCGGGATGAACTTGTTCCCGTTATGCACCGCGAACGTGTGGCCGACAAAATCAGGAACGATCGTGCTCGCGCGTGACCACGTCTTGACCACGCGCTTTTCATTGCGCGAGTTCATGAGCTGCACGCGATCGAGCAAGCGCTCTTGAACGAAAGGACCCTTTCTGACGCTACGACCCATATCAGTTCCTTTGACCTTTGACCTTTAACCTTAGACCTTAGACCTTAGACCTAGACCTGACATCCTAGAATCCCGACACCGTCGCCTTCCCGCGACGACGACCTCGGACGATGTGCTTTTGAGATGGCTTCTTCATGTTGCGCGTCTTCACGCCTTCCGGCTTGCCCCACGGGCTCACGACGTTGCGACCACCACGCGTCCGCCCACCGTGCGGATGATCGACCGGATTCATGACTTCGCCGCGCACTTTCGGACGGCGACCCTTCCAGCGGGTTTTCCCCGCTTTCCCCCAGGACACGAGCTCGTGCTCGGCGTTGCCCACTTCGCCAACCGTCGCCATGCAGCGGCCGTGCACGCGGCGCATTTCGGTTGACGCCATGCGCAACGTCACGTAATCGCCTTCGCGCGCGACGACTTCACAACTTCCACCTGCAGAGCGCACCATCTGCGCGCCTTTGCCAGGGACGAGTTCCACATTGTGCACCATCGTGCCTAACGGGACCTCCTTGAGCGGGAGGGCGTTGCCGGTGCGCACATCCGAGCCAGGCCCCGACACGATCTTGTCGCCGACGGTCATCCCTTTGGCGTGCAGCACGTAACGCTTCTCGCCGTCCGCGTATTCGACCAGCGCGATACGCGCCGAACGGTTGGGATCGTATTCGATGTGCCTAACGGTTGCGACCACGCCAAACTTGTCGCGCTTGAAGTCGATGATGCGGTACTTGCGCTTGTGTCCACCGCCACGGCGCCGCATGGCGACGTGGCCGTGATTGTCGCGGCCGCCCGTCTTGTGCAGCGTCTCGGTCAGCGACTTCTCCGGTGTGCTCCGGGTCAGCTCACTGAAATCGGGGACGCTGCGAAAGCGCGTGCCGGCCGTGATCGGCTTGAATTGACGAATAGCCATCTTAGCCCTCGAAGACGTCGATCTTGTCGCCCTCGCGGAGCGTCACGATCGCCTTTTTCCAGTTAGGTCGCGTCCCGATGCTCTGGCCGACGCGGCGCGGCTTCCCGCGCACGTTCATCGTCCAGACACTCGTGACTTTCACGCCGAACAGCTTTTCGATGGCGGAACGGATCGCCTGTTTGTTCGCGTTCGGGGCGACTTCGAATACGTACTCGCCCTTCGCCTGATAGGCGGCGGACGTCTTTTCCGTCACGAGCGGTCGCACGACGGTGCGATGGAGCGTCGCCATGCGTT
>JBFMFA010000188.1:0-6351 GCA_040753195.1 Gemmatimonadota bacterium
CGTGCATCAACCAGAAGATCCAGAACGCCAGGGTGGTGGGGCCCGAGACGAGGTCTGGGGTGAGGACCGCCTGCGTGCTCAAGCTGAATCCCCAGAAGTACAACAGCGCGTGCCAGTGGCGGTGAGGCCTAACGAACGCCACCGGCACGACGATAGCCACCAGGTCGCAGATGTTGATGGGATATGACCAGCGCGGGTCGTAGCGCGACGGCGCAAATCCCCATATCACAATTCCGATCCACAACGCCGCTGACAACGCAGCAACGCCTCCTTCCAACTTCCGGCGTTGCGCGGGGTCCTTGATCCTCCGCGCACCGAGTATCGCCACCGTGACGACGATCGCGAAACCAAGAACGGTCAGAAGATGTTGTGCGGAGAAGCTCTCGAAGTTGGCCATTTCGGGCGGTGTCGGCACTGTCAAGCAGATGAACGGGTGAGTCGGCGAACTCGTATCCGTAGTTTTACGAGCTGCTGACTCCGTAGTCGACCGAATCCGCTACGTGTCGCGGTCGCTTAGCATTTGCAGCGACCGAATCATGCGTCAGGTACCAAATGCGCGCGCTAGTTCATCATCTCCCCATCGCGACAACGCTGGTCGCCGGCATCTTCGCCGCGATCGTTTTGCAGCGTTATCGTGAGCGACGTTCCGGCCCCCATCTCCTGTGGTGGGGCATCGGTCTGATCCTATACGGCGTCGGGACGCTGACCGAGTCGCTCACAACGCTCTTCGGATGGAACGAGTGGGTGTTTCGCGCATGGTATATTACCGGCGCCCTATGCGGTGGCGCACCGCTGGCACAGGGAAGCGCATACCTGCTCGTGCGGCGACGCGTGGCGAATGTGCTGGCCACCGTCTTGATAACCGTCATCTCGGGAGCGGCGATCCTCGTGCTTCTTTCTCCGATCGACTATTCCACCGTCGAGGGCGTGCGCCTCTCAGGCCGCGCGCTCGCCTGGCAGAACGTTAGGCTCATCAGTCCGTTCATCAACACGTATGCGGCGCTTTTTCTGATCGGCGGCGCCATCTACTCGGCGGCACGCTATCGATCGGTCCCCGCAAAGCGGCACAAATACGTGGGCAATGTGCTCATCGCCATCGGCGCCATCCTGCCGGGCATCGGGGGCACGTTCACTCGCTTCGGATACGTCGAAGTGCTGTACGTGACCGAGCTGATTGGCCTTCTCTTGATCTTCGCCGGGTATCGCGAGAACGTGCGCGAGTCACGCAACGAGCCGTTAGGTCTGGTGAATCCGCAGACCGCCTAACTTCAAATGAACAACGGGTGCGATCGCTCGCACCCGTTGGGACTCACCTTGGCCGGCCGCCCAGATCCTCGTTAGGATCGGTCGACCGTGTCGCACCGCTTAGCGGCCGATCTTCGTGACATTCTCCGCGGCTGGTCCTTTCTTGCCGTCAACCACGTCGAACTCCACGCGCTCACCTTCGGCGAGCGAGCGGAAGCCTTGGGCCTGGATCGCCGAGTGATGGACGAAGCAATCCTTCTGTCCATTGTCGGGGGTGATGAAACCAAAACCCTTGGCGTCATTGAACCACTTTACGGTGCCGGTCGTACGCATTTCCTAATCTCCTCGATCTGCGCTGCGGTCGGAGCTCGGGGGACCCGTCTCGCGCCTACAGCATGCTCGTGATCTGAACCCTCACGATGGGCCTCGCTCACTTGAGCGAATAACAAAAAAGCCTGCGCGAACGCAGGCCTCTCCATTTCGGAACTCGCCGCGTCGAGCACACCGAAGCGGCTCTTTCGCGCGACCATAATACGAGGGACTGGCCGCCTCCGCAACACGGTAAGGCCTGCTATGTGACGGTGACGCCATTCTGGCTGGTGCGCCGAGGGACCCGTACATTCGCCAACGAGCCCTCTGTCCATCGGTTTGAGCTTCCCAGGGGATCCCGTGGCCGTAGCCAAAAAGCGCAAGAAAAAGAAAGACGACGCCCCAGCGGCATCTCGTGGTCTCGAGGCAAAAAAGCTGGCCTCCGCAGCGCCCCCCGCGACGGTCGACAAGCTCGCCGAGCGGATCGAAAAGGACGGCGGAGCCGTGTTGTCCACGTATCGTGACCCGTTAGGCGGCAATTGGCAGATCCTGGCCGCCCTCCCCCTCGACAAGGTCGAACCGACGCCGTACCAACGTGATCTCTCGGAATCGCACGTCGGCAAACTCGCCACGGCGATCGACAAGCTCGATCGCTACCTCGATCCTATCGTCGCGGTGCCCGCCGAGGACGGAATGTACTGGTCACCTAACGGCTACCACCGGATGGGCGCCATGCGGAACCTCGGCGCGCGTTCCATCGTGGCGATCGTGGTACCGGAACACGAAGTGGCGCACCGGATCCTGGCCCTCAATACGGAAAAGGCGCACAACCTTCGCGAAAAGGCCCTCGAGGTGGTACGGCTCGCCGAAGCGCTGAGCCAGATGGACGACCGCCCCGAGAAAGAGTTCGAAGCCGTCTTCGAAGAGCCGGCGCTGATCACGTTAGGCATGTGTTACCAGACCAACGGACGCTTCTCAGGCGGCGCCTTCCACCCCATCCTCAAGCGCATCGATAAGTTCTCCTCGGCCAAGCTTCCCAAGGCGCTGGAGGCCAGACGGGAACGCGCCGCCAAAATCATGGAACTGAACGACGCCGTGAACGAGGCAATCGCGGCGCTCAAAGCGCGCGGCATGGACAGCCCCTACCTTAGAGCGTTCGTCATCGCGCGCATCAACCCCATCCGCTTCCAGCGCAAATCCGTGCCTGATTTCGACGAGACGATCGACAAGATGATCGCCAGCGCGAAGAAGTTCGATGCGTCCAAGATCAAAGCCGATCAGGTGGCACGCACCGGCGGAGCGCCCAGCGAAGAAGGGACATGACCATTTCGCGGCGCGGCTTCGTCATCAGCGCCACAGTTGGCGCCGCGCTTGGCCGTGTGCGCCTGAGCAGCGCGGCGGGGCTGTCGCCGGCCGCTGGCTTGTCGTCGGAGCCGTGGCTCGAAGTCGACGGTGCGGCGATTACGCACAACGTCCAAGCGATCGCGCGCCTAACGGGCGGCAGACCGATTATCGCCGTTGCCAAGAACAACGCGTACGGGTGTGGCTGTAAAGAGGTCGGTCCCATCCTCGACGGACTGCGTGAGGTGTGGGGAATCGCCGTCGTGCGCGTCGATGAAGCGATGGCTTTGCGCGACGCCGGCGTGAAGAAGCCGGTGTTGCTGATGGCGCGCTGTGAGCCGAAGGAGATGGAAGAGCTGCTCGCGCGCGATATACGCGTGACGCCGGACGAGTCGACCGCCAGTGAACTCGTTAGGCTCCTGCGGCGCGGACGACAAGCCGCTGTGCATGTCTACGTCGACGGCGGCATGCACCGCATGGGCGTCCCCGCCGAGCGCGTCGGCGATCTCATGGAAGTCCTCGCTCAAGCGCCGACGCTCCGCATCGAAGGAATGTTCACCGAACTGACGGAAGACGCCGACTTCGATCGCGAAATCGCCTCCAAACTCCAGGGACTGTCATACGGCCTCGGAATGCGTGGACGCAAAGCAGGGCTGCTGCACGCCGCCTCCTCCCATGCCGTCTGGCACATTCCCGAAACGCACCTCGACGCGGTGCGTCCCGGCTTGGCAGTGTACGGCGGGTACGTCTCGGCGGAGGCTTGGCAGCGGGGGGAACTGAAAGCTGCCTATCGCCTTCGTGCTCCCGTCGTGAAGCTCACTCACCTCGAGGCCGAAGAAGGCGTCAGTTACCATCGACGTTGGCGGGCGATCGAGCCAAGTTGGGTCGCAACCCTCCCCGTTGGACACGTCGACGGCTACCCCAGCGGAGCAACCAAAGGCTGCGAAGTCCTCATCGGCGAGCAACTCTATCCAGTCATCGGGACTGTGAGCGCCAGTCACACGATCATTGCGTTAGGCAGCACCACCAGCGTCAAGACAGGTGATGTGGCGACCCTCGTGGGTCCCGATCACCCCGCCATTCACCCTAACGAGGTGGCCAAACGAGCTGGATGGTCCGAGTACAATATGTTCATGCACCTCAATCCCCTTCTCAAAAGAACGAGAGTCTAGCTCATGAAGAGATCCGTGTTCGCCGGAACCCTGCTTCTGGTCACAGCGGCAACGGCAGCCGCGCAGACGAACTACGACACCGTGCAGGTGCGCACGACGCAGCTCGCGCCCGGCGTTTACATGCTGCAAGGAGCCGGCGGAAATATGGGCCTTTCGGTCGGTGACGACGCCGCCTTCCTGGTCGATGACCAATTCGCGCCGCTCACCCCCAAGATCCTCGCCGCGATTGCCGCGGTCAGTAACAAGCCCGTGCGTTTCGTCCTCAACACGCACTGGCATTTCGATCACACGGGCGGCAACGAAAACCTCGGCAAAGCCGGCGCCGTCGTCATTGCGCACGAAAACGTTAGGCGGCGCATGTCGACCGAGCAGTTTATCCAGGCACTCAATCGCCGCGAGCCGCCGGCGCCGAAAGGGGCGCTGCCGATCGTGACGTTCACCGAAGGCGTCACCTTCCATATCAACGCTGACTCGCTCGTCGCGAAGAAAGTCCCGCCAGCTCACACCGACGGCGACGCCGTTGTGCACTTCGTGAAGGCGAACGTCGTGCACATGGGTGACGTCTTCCATAATTCCGGCCTCCCCTTCGTCGATCGTTCGAGCGGAGGCTCCATCAACGGCGTCATCGCTACGGCGGATATGGTTCTGGGCATGGCCAACGACGCGACGAAGATCATCCCGGGCCACGGTCCGGTCGCGGACCGGGCACGACTGAAAGCGTGGCGCGACGCGCTATTCACGTCGCGCGATCGGGTGCGCGCCGAGATCGCCGCCGGCAAGACGATCGACCAGGTCCTCGCCGCGAACGTTACCGCCGCGTATGCTAAGGACTGGCCAGGCGGTCACGAGCGCTTTGTGCGGACGTTGTACGAAGAGCTGTCCGGGCGTTAGGTATACAAGCCAGATCTGGTGCAGGAGCGAGGGAGATTTTTCGTACCGTCCCTCCCATATACCCTTGCTCCTGCGCCGCTAGTCGGAGCGTAGCGCGCGCACCGGATCTATTCGGGTTGCTGCAATCGCCGGAATCAGCGTCGCACCCAGCGCGGTCACCATAACCAGCGCAATCGCCGCCCCGTGTGAGGCGATGTCTCCAGTCGGAATACCGTAGAGCACCGTGCGGAGCGCGCGCGTCGCGAACACGCTGATTGTGACGCCAGCCACCATGCCAATCACAACGAGGGTAAGCGTGCGACTAAGCATGGATCGGACGATGCGCGACGCGGCTTCACCGAGCGCCATGCGCACGCCGAGTTCCTGACGTCGGCGCGCGACGTCGCCGGCAAAAACGCCGTAGACTCCGACCGCCACCAGCACGAGCGCTGACACCGCAAAGAAGCCGAGCAGCAACGCGGTCACGCGTTCCGTCGCCATCGCATCCGCGACCATCTCGGCGACCGAAGCTGTGCTATAGACCGGCGTGCCAGGGATCGTACGGTCGACAACTCGACGCACCGTTGGCATCAGCGCCGACCATGCCAGGTCGCTGCGCAACAGTACGTCGTAGACGTTATCCGGATACTGCTCGGCTGAGAGGTATACAGTCGGACGTGCTTCCTGGCGCGGTGCGATTAGTCGCATATCCGCAACAACAGCCACGATTTCAGGCTCGATGTCGTCGAACAAGGCCAGTTGGAACTTGCGGCCAACGGCGTTAGGCGCATCCGGCCACAGCGAGCGCACGAGCGCTTCGTTGACGATCGCCACCGGCGGCGCGCCCTGTCGTTCATTCCCGCTGAACAATCTGCCACTTCGCGTGTGCAGCTGTAGAGCGGCGAAGTAATGCGAGTCCACCATACGCACGTCAGCCGCGGGGCGGGCCGAGCGATCGCTTTCAGTCGCGGCTTGCGGAGCGATTGTCGTTGCGACGCCGCCGTCACCTAACGGGCGCCTTGAAGTCAACACCGCATCCGCAACACCGGGAATCGCGCGCAGATTCTCCAGGAGTCGCGCGAATGTGACCGCCGGCGACGTGCTCGAATCCGCCGAAACCGCCACGCGCATCGCGTGCAGACCATTGGCATCGAAGCCAAGGTCCACGGAGCTCAACCGGTTGAAGCTCCGCACCGTTAGGCTGGCAAATACAGCGAGGACCAGCGCCAGCGCCGCCTCCGCCGTCACGAGCCACGGCGTGCGGCTTCGGCTCGTGAGGCGCCGGCTCTGAAGGGTGATCGACGTCGCGTTCGACGTACCACCGGCTGGCAGCAACGCCAGCACGAGTGCGACGACCACCGCCGCCATCAGCACTACGGCAGCCGCAAATGTGTCAAAGTGAACGCTGGAGGCG
>JBFMFA010000189.1:0-6343 GCA_040753195.1 Gemmatimonadota bacterium
GGCAAACGGGAGCAGTCTTTTTTGCAGGGAGTCTGCACCGGGGAAACAGTTGAACAGGAAGATGCGCGAATGCTCGAGACTCTTTTGTCCGGCATTCGACAGCTCAATGGCGGAGAGCGACGACGGTTCGTGTCCGGCGAACGGTAGATTGAGACGTCGCGCTTCTGCCGTTAGGCCCAAGTATCCTTCGCGCGACAGGTTGTTGTAGATCTTGATGAAATCGTAACCACTTTGTTTGAGGTAGCGCGCCAATTCGGCCCCTTCTTCGCGTGTGCGCGCCTTCCAGTACGCGGGCATCGAATCCGTGATTCCGGACTCGCCGTTCACGGCCCAGCTGGAGAGCAGCAGAATCCGCGGGCCGATGAGACCACCGCTCGCGGTGGCGGTCTGCAGCTGGCGCAGCCGCGCGAAGGTCGGCAGATCGCGCGGCGCGCCCATAACGCGGATTCCGGTTACGCCGTGCGCGGTGAAGAGCGGCATCTCCAGCAGGAGCGGATTTGCCGTTGCGCCGATGTGGGCATGCATGTCCCACAACCCGGGAATGACGTATTTGCCGCTGCCGTCAACGACGCGCGCGTTACCGGGCAGACCGGCGGACGACGACGCGACAGCCACGATGCGGTCGCCTTTGACGAGAATGGACTGGTCGCGCAGAAGGCGTCCGCGCTCGACATCCACGATGGTGACGCGAGCGATCGCGAGATCAGCGTCTGCTGTGGATGCTGCTTTTTGTATGGAGACGCAGCTCGTGAACAGCGCGACAGTGGTGAGGACGGTAATTGTGGCGGCAGGGCGCATTGTGGCGTGAGGGGAGGGTGGACCCTCTACGGGCCAAGCACCGGCCTGTTTCAGCGGGCGACGCCTAACGAACGGCACGCCAGGGCAAAAACGCGGACGGCGAGCGAATGAGCCATCGACCCCACCATCCGCAGCGACAGGTGTCTTTCAGTCGGGAGAACGTATGCCGGCCGTCGCTGCCAGGCTACCCTCCACGAATGTCGCTGAGGTAAGATTGCCGTCGCTTGATGGAACTAAGGAGAGCAAATGCTTACAGCACGTCTGCTACGCCCGCTTGCACTCGCGCTCGTCGTCATACCCTTCAGCGCTCCACGCGCCGACTCGCAGCGCATTCAGTATCCGTCCACGGCCAAGGTCGACACCGTCGAGGACTTTCACGGAACGAAGGTCGCCGACCCGTACCGGTGGCTCGAGGCGATCGAAAGCCCGTCGGTCGCGGACTGGATCAAGAGGCAGAATGCCGTCACGATGCCGTACCTCGAAGCGCTCCCGGGACGTGAGATTTTCAAGAACCGTATCACGGCGCTCTACAATTACGCGCGCAGCAGCGCCCCATTCTTCGAAGGCGGTCGCTGGTTCTACGTGAAGAACTCCGGCCTTCAGCGCCAGAGCGTCTGGTATTCCGCACGCACGCTCGACGGACCAGAAGAACTCGTCATCGACCCTAACGTCTTGTCTCCTGATGGATCCGTGGCGCTCTCCGGCTTCATTCCGTCGCCCGATGGCAAGCACTTCGCGTACGGCTTGAGCGAGGGTGGGTCGGACTGGGTGACGTTTTATGTGCGCGACATCGCCACGCAACGAAATACGGCCGACACCATCCGCTGGTCGAAGTTCGGCGGCCCGTCATGGACTGCGGACGGCAGAGGCTTCTTCTATTCGCGCTTTCCGACGCCGCCCAAGGGCGAAGAGCTCAAGGCGAAGCTCGAGCACCAGGCGCTCTACTACCACCGACTCGGCACGCCGCAGTCTGAGGACATCAAGATCTACGAGCGGCCGGACAATCCGACGTGGTTCGTCTTCGGCGGCGTGGACGAGACTGGAAAGTATCTCTTCGTGCTCACCTCGCGCGGCACAGACAAAAACGAAGTGTACATGGCGGACCTGGGTGATCCGAAGACGCCGAACGTGCGCGCGCCGATCAAGCCGGTGGTGACTGGTCACGACGGTAACTACGGCCCGTTAGGCGTCGCCAACGGCCGGTTGTACATGCAGGTGGACAAGAATGCGCCGAAGCGCAAGATCATAGCGGCCCCCGTCGCCACGCCCGAGCCGCGTCACTGGACGACGGTCGTACCGGAGGGCGACAACGCCATTCAAGGTGCGTCTCTCATCGCCGGGCGCGTCGGCGTGTTGTCGCTGCAGGACGTGGCGTCAGTCGTTAGGCTGTATACGTTGGACGGCAAACTCGAGCGCGACGTCCCGATGCCCGGGCTCGGAAGCGCCTCGGGTCTCCTGGGACGCTTCGATCGGCCCGAGCTGTTCTACGTGTACACGTCGTCGCTCGTGCCCAGCACCGTGTACGTGTACGACTCCCGCACGAACGCCAGCCGGCCGTTCAAGGAGCCGAAACTCACCTTCGACCCGGCGCAGTTCACCACGGAGCGCGTCTTCTATCGGAGCAAGGACGGCACGCGCGTGCCGCTGTTCGTCACGCACCGCAAAGACCTGATCAAGAACGGCCAAAACCCGACGATGCTGTACGCGTACGGCGGTTTCTCCATAAGCCTAACGCCGTATTTCCAGCCGGATGTCATTGCCTGGATCGAGCAGGGCGGTGTGTACGCCGTGGCGCACTTGCGGGGCGGCGGCGAATACGGTGAGGCGTGGCACGAAGCCGGTATGTTCGAGAAGAAGCAGAACGTCTTCGACGACTTCATCGCGGCCGGCGAGTATCTGATCGCCGAGAAATACACGTCGGCGCAGCATCTGGCGATCAACGGCGGATCGAACGGCGGCTTGCTCGTCGGCGCGGTGATGACGCAGCGCCCAGACTTGTATGGTGTCGCCGTGCCACAGGTCGGTGTGCTCGACATGCTGCGCTATCACCAGTTCACCGGCGGTGCGGCGTGGGCGACTGAATACGGCGCCGCGAGCGACCCGAAAGCGTTCCAGTATCTGCGCGCCTATTCTCCACTGCACAACATCAAGCCTAACGTGTGTTATCCAGCCACGTTGGTGACGACCGCGGACCACGACGATCGTGTGGTACCAAGTCACTCGTTCAAGTTCACGGCGGCGATGCAAGAGACTCAAAGTGCGGCGCCGGGGTGCACACGGCCGGTGTTGATCCGCGTCGAGGCCCAGGGAAGCCATGGGTATCGCCCGCTCGATCGCCGGATCGCGGAGCTGGCTGACATTTGGTCGTTTACAGCACGTCACGCGGGGATGACCGTCCGGCAGCCGGGCGTCGTTCAATAGCCGGCGCGCCGATGACCGCGTGCGTCGGCTGAGCTGGTATGCTCCGCCGTGCTGGTTCTGGCCGGGCCTCTTCGGCTCGACCAACCCACGGCGCGCAACTCCCACGTGCTCGTGTCATCGCGGCCTAACGGTGGGGTGCTGCTCATCGGCGGAGCGGCGAGTGGCGCACCGCGCCTAACAGACACGCTGTGGAAGTGGTCCGGCGCGAGTTGGTAGATGCTGACCGACGCAGCTCCGAGCGGCCGCAACATGCCCGCTGCTGCTTTCGACACGCGGCGCAACGTCGTGGTGTATTACGGTGGTGCCGGCATCGGAAGCGGCACGAAATACGGAGACACGTGGGAATGGAACGGCGCGCAGTGGGAAGAGCGACGCTGACACTCGACCGAAATGCCCGGAACGCCGCGGAGGCTTAGGGCCGACCACAGCGTCCTCACAACACGTTAGGCGTTGGTCAGGACGCCGGCAGCACGACCAGCTTCTTGGCCATCCCAGCCTGTTTGTGCGACCCCTCGGACATCGCGCAGTATACGTTGTAGGTCCCGGCCTTCAGCGTAAGCGTCAGGGCATCGGCCTGGCGAGCGGGGATGTCGCGGGTGCCTTTGTCGATTCCCTCGCCTTCCACATGGAAGCTGTGCGCCATGTTCCCGCGGTTGTTCACCTGGAATACGACAGTTCCGGCCGTCACGGTGTCGCGCGTCATCTGCACTTTCCACTCGGTGAGCGTCACGTTCACGTTCTGAGACTGCGCGTTCGCGGCGGCGGACGTGGTGGCGAATGCAATGGCGACCAAAAAGCGAGTCATGCAAAGTCCTCCAG
The DNA here is from genome assembly GCA_040753195.1 of Gemmatimonadota bacterium. Taxonomy (GTDB): domain Bacteria; phylum Gemmatimonadota; class Gemmatimonadetes; order Gemmatimonadales; family Gemmatimonadaceae; genus DASYRX01. The sequence continues at coordinate 4,039 of JBFMFA010000189.1, forward strand.
GGAGTAGCATCAGCAGCGTCAATACGTCGGTCTCAATCATTCCGTTCGCGCGCGTGGCGTCAACTGGCATCGGCGGTACGGCGCCTCATTGACGGCGGCGCAGCCAATCTGAATCTTGGCCACGACTGTCACCCTGAAACCATGGGCACACTGCTCTCGCTTGTTGCGCGCGGTCTCCTGCTGGCTAGCCTTGCACCGGTTGTAGCTCGCGCTCAATCGCTGGACTACAACCGCGCCGAACAGATGCTGTCGTGGAACGCCTTGCGTCATGTGACAGGTGATCAGGTGCTTCCGACGTTTTATCGCGACAGCACGCGCTTCTGGTACCGTGTGATGACACCGCGCGGCGCCGAGTTCATCACAGTCAATCCGACGAACGGGTCGCGCGCCCTGCTGTTCGACAATGGACGGCTCGCGGCCGCGCTGTCGCGCGCGGCCGACACCGCCGTCGTCGGCTCCAAACTTCCGTTCCAAACGTTCGCGTTCGAGGACGAAGGAAAAGACGAGCAGCGCATTCGCGTGAAAGTGGGCAAGAGCGGCTTCACGTGCGACCTGACCTCGTACGCGTGCACAAAGACAGATACGCTGCCGTCCCGTTCGCGTTATGTGCGTTCGCCTAACGAGGAATGGGACGCCTTCGCATCCGGCAACAACCTCTGGGTGCGCCGCGTGGGATCGACGGACTCCATCCAACTCACGACCGACGGAGCGGCCGGGTACGCGTATGGCGTCACCTCCCCCTCCCCGACGCAGATCCGCCAGAAGCTCCCAAACACACCGCAGGTCACCTGGTCTCCCGATTCGAGAAAACTGGTCGTCCCGCGCATCGACGAGCGCGGCGTCGGAAAGTTCGTGCTGTATTCGTCGACCACGGCGCGCCCCGCGTACTACGAGTACCCGTATGCGCTCCCGGGCGACTCGGTCGTGCAGACGTCGGTCTATTATCTGATCGACATCGCGGCGCGAAGCAGTCGCCGCATCGAGGCAGCGCCGCAGCCGTTCATGTCGTTTTACATCTTCGGCGGCCGCAACGTGCAGTGGAGTCCTGCATCCGATCGCGTCTACTTCACGCAGGTGGATCGCGGTCCCAAACGGGTGCAGCTGATGGTGGCAGACGTCAGCGGCGGAGCGCCGCGGCAGATCATCGCCGACAGCAGCAAGTCGTACGTCATCGGCAGCCTCGATCTCATCGGTGGACGGACCAACTGGCGGTCGCTCAAGGATGGCAGCGTGATCTGGTTCTCCGAGCGCGACGGCTGGGGCCATCTGTATCACGTTGGACCGGACGGCGCCGTTAGGCATCAGATCACGAGCGGCCCGTGGGTCGTGACGGGACTCGTCGCAGTCAACGAAACCACCGGACGGGTGTTCTTCACCGCCCGGGCTCGCGAATCCGGGCGTCACCCTGAATACGATTTCCTGTATTCGGTTGGAGTCGATGGCTCGGGCCTAACGCTGTTGACGCCGGAGGACGCCGATCATCAGGTCACGGCCATTCCCGGAGCCGCGACAACGCTGTTCGTCGACAGCTATTCACGCGTCGATGTGCCGCCGGTGAGCGTACTGCGCAGCGCGGACGGCCGGGTGGTCAAGGAGTTGGAACACGCGGACATCACTGCGCTCAAAGCCATCGGTTGGCGGCCGGGTGAAGTCTTCTGGGCCAAGGCGCGCGACGGCGTCACCGACATCACGGGCGTCATGTGGAGGCCGAGCCATTTCGACTCGACGAAAAGCTACCCGGTGATCGACCACATCTATCCGGGACCGCTGATCACACCGGTGAGCCACGAGTTCTATCCCACGCGCGCCGCCTTCAGCTACTCGGCGATCGGCGAGGTACAGGCTCTGGCGGAGTTGGGCTTCATCGTCCTTGAGATGAACGCGTTAGGCAACAGCGCCCGCAGCAAGGATCTCTATACGACGTGGTACGGGAACATGGGGGACAACGGCATCCCGGATCACGTGGCCGCGATCAAACAGCTAGGCTCGCGCCACCGATGGATGGACCTGACGCGCGTTGGCATATACGGGCATTCGGGTGGAGGATTTTCGTCCACGGACGCGATGCTGCGCTACCCTGACTTCTACAAGGTCGCCGTATCGACGTCAGGGAATCATGACAATCGCACGTATTACCACGGCTGGGGAGAGCGCTTTCAGGGACTGCTCGTCCAGGACACGCTGCGCGGCACGGATAATTACGCCGGGGCCGCGAACAAGACCATCGCGGGCAACCTCAAAGGAAAGCTGTTCCTGATTCACGGCGATCTGGACGACAATGTGCATCCGGCACACACGCTGGCAC
>JBFMFA010000190.1:0-6307 GCA_040753195.1 Gemmatimonadota bacterium
CGCCGTCCATGAGCGCCGCCGAACCCGCTTAGCTCTCGCTGACCTCAGCGACCTCGGTCGCGGGGACCGCCACGCGTGTCCGCTTCTCACGGATACGCGTCGCCTTGCTCCCAACTAAATGGCGCAGGTAGTAGAGCTTCGCGCGGCGAACCCGCCCGCGACGCACCACGGTAATGTCAGCGAGCATGGGGCTGTGCACCGGGAAGATGCGCTCCACGCCAACACCGTTCGAAATCTTGCGCACCGCGAAGGTCGCGCTCACACCGCTGCCGCGGCGGGCGATGCAGACACCTTCGAAAGCCTGGAGGCGCTCTTTGTCGCCTTCTTTAACGCGCACGTTGACGCGGAGGGTATCGCCAGCGCGGAAAGCTGGGATGTCCGACCGCATCCATTCCTGTTGAGTCTCAATAAACGGATGCATGACGCCACCGAGGGCCCATAAGGGCGATTGGGCGAACTAAAGCTGGTCTTTTGGGAGCCCGAATTGTAAGCGGGCCGGTGCGGCGAAGCTAGCCGCTTAGCGAGGTTAGTTGCGCAGGTCTCCGCAACCAGCGGCGCTGCCCGATTGATCCGAAACACGCACCTGCAGCGCGCTGCGGCGCTCGCGCAATGCAGCCGCGACGTCAGCGGCGGAGGCGCCGTTCGGAAGCGCGACGATGCCGCGCATTCTGAGGCGCTGCTTGTCGAACGTCTCTCCAGACCAGAGCACAACAGCGTGGTCAGACGGCGACGTCCCCGGTGATCCAATACCGTTCAACAGCAAGGTTGCACCGCCGAGCTTCACGCGCTGCGCGTTTTCGATGAACAGCTCGTATTCAAGCTCGCTGGCGTTCGGCGGTGCGCCGCCGTCGCGCACTTTCATTCTCGCAAAGCCGACAACTCCGCGCTCGAGAGCGGGCCCCGCGCACGACTGCACCCCCAATTCCGCGTCGAGGAGCAGTTCAACTGGATCAGCGCCGGCGTTTGAGCGAGCTGGCGATGGGGGTGCGGACATCCGGCTCCCCGATGCTCCCGGCCGCACGCACGCCGAGAGCAACACGGCGGTCGCGCATGCAAGCCCAGGGAATCGACAGCGCATACTCATGCAGAGAACAGCCTACGGATGAGTTCGTGATTAGATACAGCCATCCACACAATTCCGCCACTGCGACAAGTATGCCTCTGACAAAACGAGTCGCCAGTGTGATTGTGCGCATCCGCACAGAAAAAAGCCCTACGCTTCACTGCCCGGTTCGCTGACGGCGGTCGTTCGTTAGGCGCAGCGACTCCGCGGCGCGCCAACGCGCGATCGCGGCGTGGTCCCCAGACAGCAGCACGTCCGGTACGGCATGACCGCGAAAAACCGGCGGCCGCGTGTAGCTCGGCGACGAAATCGCTTCCGGTTGCGCAAAGAATGAGTCTGTCTCGGCGCTTTCGGCGTCGGAGATCGCACCAGGGAGCAAACGTACGACGGCGTCGATGACAACCAGGGCGGCGGGCTCCCCACCGCTCAGCACGAAATCGCCGATGGAGAGTTCTTCTGTGGCGAGGTGGTCGGCCACGCGTTGATCGACGTCTTTGTAGTGGCCGCATAGGAGCGTGAGGCGACTACCGCGGGCGTACCGGATCGCGTCGGCCTGCGTGAACTGCCGGCCGCGTGGCGACAAGAGGACGATCGGAGACTCGGCGCCTAACGCGTCGACGGCCTCGAAAAACGGTTCCGGCTTCATGACCATGCCGGGGCCACCGCCATAGGGGTAGTCGTCCACGCTGCGATGTTTGTCGTGCGTGAACTCGCGTAGATCGACAACGCGATATGAGACCGCGCCGGCAGCCGCGGCGCGTGCCGGGATGCTGAGGCCGAGCGGGCCGCTGAAGAACTCGGGGAAGATCGTGACGACCGCGACGTGCAGCATGCTTAGTCGAAGAGACCCGGCGGCGGCTCGACCACGATGACATTGCGTTCTCGGTCGATGCTGCTGACGAATTCTGGTCTTACAGGAAAAAGGACCGTGTCTTCCTCTCGTGTGACTTCGAGGATGGGCCCCTGCGGGAGGTCGTAGAAGTCGGAGACGGTGCCGACGGCGCTGCCGTCGGTGAGCTCCATGCGCATGCCAACGAGATCGGCAGCGAACGGCGTTTCGTCCGGCTCTTCGGGGTCGGGCTCGCCCCAGAGGTAGCGGCCGCGCCACGTGTCGGCTGTGGTACGGTCGGCCACTCCCTCGAGCGAGAGCAGCCAACCGTCCTTGGTCGTCCGCGCGCCCGTGACGGCCACCGGCGGCGCGTTAGGCAGTTCACTCGTGAAGAGGAGCTTGCCGGGCTCGAACACGTTTTCCGGGTGCGCCGAGAGGGGCCGCACGAGCAATTCGCCGCGAAGGCCGTGGGCGCGCCTAACGTGCGCGACGCGCACGCGCGGAAGCGCCGACGCGTTAGGCGCCGGTCGACTCCGACAGCGGAACGGCCGAGCCCGTGCGTTTCTTTGCGACGCGGGCCTCGTGCCGGGTCTTGAGGATGCCGGCGCGGCGTAGCAACGAACGCACGGTGTCAGTCGGCAACGCGCCGACATCGAGCCAATGGTTGGCGCGGTCCTGCTTGAGGCTCAGCCCGCCGTCTTTGGCGCGCGGCTGGTATTGCCCGATGACTTCGATGAAGCGGCCATCGCGTGGGCTGCGGCTGTCGGCGACGACGATACGGTACATAGGGATTTTCTTGCGCCCTTCACGGCGCAAACGGATACGAACGGCCATCGGACATTCCTTCTGGTTGAGTGGCGTGCTGATTAAGGGCTCATCGCGAGTCTCGGACTTTCCGAGCCGCACCCTAGAATTGGTCAAGGGCCATGGGTCACGGGTCACGGGTCACGGCTTGCACTGCGGGTCACCGTGACCTTGACCCCCGACCCGTGACCCGCTCTATCTTAACATCCCCGGCGGCAATCTCATTCCCCCGGTCGCCGCTTTTTTCATCATTTTATGCATGTCGCGGAACTGCTCGAGGAGCCGGTTCACCTCGCTGATTGGACGGCCTGACCCCTTCGCCACGCGCGCTCGTCGCGACCCATTGAGTAGCCCTGGATTCTTGCGCTCGGCGGGCGTCATGGAGAGCACGATTGCCTCCAAGTGCTTGATCCGCTTGGGATCCACGTTCGCCTGCTTGAGCAACTTGGAGTTCACCCCGGGGAGCATCTTGAGAATCCCTTCGAGGGGGCCAAGGCGTTGCATCTGCTTCATCGCCGTGAGGAAGTCGCTCAGGTCGATCCCTTCTTTTTTGACTTTCTTCTCGAGCTTCTTGGCCTCATCGACGTCGAACGCCTCCTGGGCTTTCTCAACCAGGGTGACGATGTCACCCATCTGGAGAATGCGGCCGGCCATGCGCTCCGGGTGGAACTCTTCGAGCGCGTCCGACTTTTCGCCGACGCCGATGTATTTGATCGGCTTTTTGGTGACGCCGTAGATCGACAGCGCGGCACCGCCGCGTGCGTCGCCGTCCATTTTGGTGAGCGTGACGCCGGTGATGCCTAACGCTTTGTCGAAGCCTTCGGCGATGCGCACCGCGTCCTGGCCCGTCATGCCGTCGGCCACGAACATGATTTCGTCGGGATGCACGGCCGCTTTCAGTCGCTGCAATTCGGCCATCATGGCGTCGTCGATCTGCAAGCGGCCGGCGGTGTCGATAATCACGACGCGGTCACGGTTCCGCCGCGCCTCTTCGATTCCTGCCTTGGCGATTTTGACGACGTCGTGGGTGCCGCGATCGGCGTGCACGGGGACATTGAGCTGCTGGCCTAACGTCTCGAGCTGGTCGATCGCGGCCGGACGGTAGACGTCTGCCGCGACGAGACGCGTGGGGCGTCCTTCACCCGTTAGGCGCTTGGCGAGCTTGGCGGCGGTCGTCGTTTTCCCGGAGCCTTGCAGTCCGACCATCATGACGATCGTCGGTGGGACCGAGCTGAGTCGCAACCCTTCGCGGCGCTCTCCCAGCATACTCGTCAGCTCGTCGTGCACGACTTTGACGAGCTGCTGCGCCGGCTGCACGGTCTTGAGCTGCGTGATACCGACGGCTTTTTGCTCCACGCGCTCGAGGAACTCGCGCGTGAGCTGGAAACTCACATCGGCTTCGAGCAGAACGCGCCGGACCTCTCGCAGTCCCTCTTTGATGTCGCTCTCCGTGAGGACGCCCTTGCCACGGAGACGGGCGAACGTCGCGCCGAGTTTCTCTGATAATTCGTCAAACATGCTCTAAAGTTGCTAGTTGATAGTTGCTGGTTGCTAGCGGGCGTGCTCAACACGCACTGTATCTGTCCTAGCAACTAGCAAACTAGCAACCAGCAACTCTCGCCGTGGCTCACGACGTCTTCATCAGCTACGCCAATCAAGACAAGCCAGTTGCCGACGCTGCGTGTGCCGTGCTCGAACGCCGCGGCCTGCGCTGCTGGATCGCTCCGCGCGACGCGCTGCCCGGACTCGAATGGAGCGCGCAAATCGTGCGCGCCATCGGCGATGCGACCGTGATGGTGCTCGTGTATTCGCGCAACGCCAACGCATCGCAGCAGGTGAAGCGCGAGGTGGAACGTGCCGTCGCCAAAGCGATCCCAATCGTGCCGGTGCGCATCGAAAACGTGCCGGCCTCGGAGACGCTCGAGTACTTCATCAGCACGCCGCACTGGCTGGACGCGATCACGCCGCCGCTCGAACAACATCTGAACTATCTGGCTGACACGGTCGCGCTACTCAAGGATCGCGTCCGCGGCGAACGGCCGCCGCACGACCGCGTTGTTCCGAGCGCGCCAGCGCCGGTCGCGCACGCCCCCCCGGCTGCTCGACGCCGGAGCCTAACGGGACTCATCGGCGGCGCGGCCGTCGTCGCTCTGGGAACCGTCGGATGGTTGATCTTCTCCGGCGGCGAAGACAGGTATTGGCAAGGGACGTGGACGACGGAGCAGCGTTTGCAGAACCTACCGGCGCGTTTTACGCTGACGATCGATGGTGGGAGTCAATATCGCTCGACGGTCGTCACGCGTGACGCGGGCACCATTCGCTTCAACAATCGCTCCTTTCGCATGCAGAGTGAGAACGGCGCGATCGCGCAGGGCATGTTCGACCTGGAGAGCGCCACCTCGGCGCGCATTTCGGGGCCGTTAGGTGTTGCGACCTGGCAGCGCGAGCTCAGCACGGCGACATCGGGACAGGGGTCGCCGATCGGTATCTGGACGATGAATGCGACGATTCAGCAGCTCCCGTGGACACTGGCTCTGGCGATCATGCCTAACGGGCGATTCGAGCTTACCTCGCGATCGGAAGACGCCGGGGCCTTTATTGTGAAGGACGGAAGTTGGTCGTTGACGTCGACGCGGGGCTTTCCCGCACAGAACGGCACCTTTACGCGCGTGAACGAGCGGACAGTCACAATGACCGGGCCGCTCGGCACGGCGACGTGGACTAAGCAGTAAATCACTTCTTCGGGCTCCCGGCATTTCATCCGCGAAGACAGAACCTTACTTTTTCGCCATCATTCGTACGCCGAGCGCTTACGAATCCCCGAGTCCCCCTGAGTCCCTGTGATGGCGCGTCTCCAACGCAAAGACGAGATCCTCACTTCCGAGCTCCCGCCGCGGCTACCGCTGATGGCGCTGCGCTCGACGATCGTGTACCCCCTCGGTACCATTGCCGTGCAGATGGGCGCGCCGGAAAACCTGGCCCTGCTGCGCGACCATGACGACCATGGACTCATCGTTGCGTTGGTGGTCGCGAGCGGCGACCTCGACGAGCCAATCGACAATACGAAGTTTGTCGGACGCGTCGGTGTGGCTGCGCGCGTGCACGAGCGCATCAATTTGCCGGGCGACACCGTGCAGATCACCCTGCAGGGGCTGCGCCGCATAACGATCGAAGGCATCGCGCAGTCGGAGCCATACGGCATTGCGATGATCCGTGCGGCGCGTGAGACCCCCCCTGATCCAGCGGAGATCGACGATCTCATAACGAGAATCGTGCAGGCCGCTGAGACGCTGTCCGATCTGGTCGAGCGCATCCCGGATGAAGTGCCGCAGATCCTCAAGATGAACGTCTCGGACCCGGGACGCTTCGCGGATCTCGCGGCGACGAACATGAACTTCCGCATCTCGGACAAAGACGAGGTGCTGCAGCGACTGGACGTGGGACAGCGGCTGCGCTTCATCCTGTCGCGGCTGGAGCGCGAAGTGCAGCGCGCGCGTGTGATGGAAGACGTGAAGCGCCAGACCGAAGTGAAGATCGAGCAGCACCAGCGCGAGTTTTATCTGCGGCAGCAGCTGCGGGCGATCCAGGCAGAGTTAGGCGAAACGGATCCC
>JBFMFA010000191.1:0-6281 GCA_040753195.1 Gemmatimonadota bacterium
TCGCGCTTTTTCTCACGATCTTCGCGCTCGCGTTCACGGGCAGCGTTTTACGAGCCGATCAGGAGGGGAGCGAAGCGTTGGCGCACGCAGTGGCCGGTGCGCAGCTGGTTGGTAGTCTGGGTGCACCGTTGACACCGGAGTTTACGGCCAGCACGCCCTTGCTCGCGCGGTTGCACAACGCGCACGTGAGTTTGTTGCCAATCGTGCTGCTCGGACTCGTCGGCCTGCACTTCTGGCTCGTCCGTTACCTCGGCATCCACGCGCACGAACCGAAGACGGTGCCGTTCACTCAGCACTTGCGGCGCCTAACGGGTTTCGGCCTCCTGCTCTTCGCGACCTTCGGCATCCTCGCGGCACTCTTTCCGCCAGGCATCGGACAGCCCGGCATCGAAGGCGTCGAGGTCACCAAGCCGTTCTGGCCTTTCCTCTGGATCTATACGGTGGAGAACACTCTCGGAATCTGGGGGATGTTGCTCGCGCCGCTTGTGCTCTTCGGATTCCTGTTTGTCGTCCCAGTGCTCGATCGTGGACACAACCACAGCACCCGCCAGCCGCGTTGGCTCGTCGGGGTAGCCACCGCCCTGCTCGCCCTCTATGTGGGCGGCATCATTTACGGCGTTTTCGCGCCGCAGATGCAACACATCGGTATGTGAGATCAACTGTGCGACTCTCCTTCGCCTCGCTCGCTCTCCTGGCCGTCATCAGTGCCCCCGCGCTCGCTCACGAGAAAGGCGCCATCCGCCTGGCATCCAGGCAGATTCCTGTCGGCGGTGAACTGTCGTTGCGTGGTGAACGGCTTCCCAAGAATGCTACCCTGCGGCTGGAATTACGCGGGACGCTCGAAACATTCCCGTTAGGCGAAGTCCGCACCGATGCCGTCGGAAGGACGCAGGCGCGCCTGGCATTGCCGCGCGAGGCGCGCATGGGGAGCTACAAGGTCGTCGTCCTGGCGCCGGACTCTGATGTCGCCGCGCAAGCAGATCTGATTGTCGTCGCGGCGCCGGCCGCGGACAGCGCGGCCGCGATGGACCACTCCAAGATGGGGCATGAAGCCATGAACACCGAGCCGGGTGCGACGGATGAGCCGCACGCGTCCGCCGAAATGATGCCGCTCGACACAAGCAAGACGGTGGGCGAGTGGGTCGTCATCATCGCTGCGATCGTCGCGGGGGTGGGCGGTGGTGTCGCCCTGCTCGCCGGCGCTCGGCAGACCTAACGCGGCTCTGCCGAGAAATTCGGCCGCCTTACCCTTGTGGCGACCGTGGACATGGGTGCGAATAGTGAATGTGTACCACGCGCCACGCACCGTCGCGCCGCATCCAGCCCATCGTCTCGTTACCGCGCGCGTCGATCGGCCGGCCGTTCATCACGGCTTGTATCGTGTACTGGCGCGTAACGAGTGCCACGTCACCGGACGTCCAGACCCGCTCACCACGGCAACCAGTAGCTGATCTTCAAGGCGAGGAACTGGGTGCCATCGGCATTCACGGCATCCCACACGCCATGAGGCCGAACGGCGTCGCCGTCGGGCACCTGGCTGAAGCGGTCTTGCTGCCAGACAAGAAACAACGTGCTGCCCGGGCGCCACTCCCAGCGCACCACAGCGTTGCTGCGGAACGAGCGCACGTTGAAGTCGCTATTGGGGAGCGTGAACGACGTTGTGCCGTCTATGACGGTGCGTTGACCTAACGAGTCGGGCCGGGTGATTGACGTGCCGTCAGTACCGTAACGGCGCAGGTTGCGATCCCGCGCGGCAGCAAGCTCCCCGTAGTCATAGAAGCGACCACTCGCCGCAAACGGTTCAGCGTACGTCTCCAACGTCAGGTTCGGCGTCAAGGCATAGTTGAGGCGCATGCGCACGGAGTACTGATCGCGCTCCACGTAGGCGAAGATGTAGCGACGCCCAAAAGTCGCCGCGCGCCCGCCGTCGCGCGCCGTCACGTACTGCCGCGCGCTTACGCCGCCGTTGTACGCCGGATTCAACGTCAATTCCCATTGCGGGCCCGGGCGCAACGTAAGTGAGCCATTGAGGTTTGTGTTGCTCCCGCCGTCGACTCCCTGACTGCGGTTGAGGTTCACCGACCATCCTGTCCGCGCACCCGATCGGCTAGAGAGGCCAGTAAAGAGATAGTGGTTCGCGTGAGTCCCCATGAGCGGACCGCCTCTCGTTAGGTTGTCGCTCGTACTCGGGGCGTTGTAGCCGGCGCCGATATAGCTGCGCCAGAAGTTTTTGAGAGTCTGGTTGCTGTACAGCTCGAAATTGGTAAACTGCCGCACGCGGCCGAAGTTCCACTCCGTTGTGTGCGAAAGGCCCACATCCCAGTTGTGGAATCCTCGCCCGCGTTTCGTCTCGCGGTATCGTAGGTTGGCGTAAAAGCCCTGGTCGTCGCCACCGCCAAGCCGCCCGAGGTCGTTGATTTCATAGCCTGGCGACTCGGCAACGAGATCGACATCCCACAGCCAGTGGGTGCCGCTTAGCTTGCTGTGATTGACGCCCACGAAATATCCGCCTAACGACGTACGGCGGGGATCGAATTCCACGTGGTCGGCGTCCGGACGCTGGAAGTAGCGACGACTGGATGTCTGCTGGGCGGCTATGGCCAAAGAATCGCCGGCGACGTAACTGAATCCAGCGAATGCGCTGGCGTCGTATTGGCCGCCGTTCCATCGCAGCCGCGTGTCTACTATTCCCGAGTACGCGCGTCGGGCGAGGACCCGCTCCGCCAGGCTGCTGGACTCAATGTCGCGCTCCACGGCCGTGAGCATGGCGTACACGGTCGATGCATCGCCGCCAAACTCCTGCTGCACGACGCCGACGCCGTAGAATGTTCGAGGCGCCACTTCAGCATGCGAAAACGAGTTGTTGGACGCGTCGAAGGTACGCGCGTCTTCGCGGTCCGTGATCGCGGTGAGGCCGGCGAAGGAAAGCTTTGACGGAAGCCGGCCGGAAAGCTTGGCCGCGCCGAGGATGGTCGAGTTGCGCGGGACGTCGCTGTACGTAGCGTTAGGGCGGAGCACAGGTGGTGCCCCGATACGCCGCGAATAGAAGTTGCCGCGCGTGTTCAGAAGTTGCGTCCCTTCGGTGAAGAACGGTCGACGTTCGGCGAAAAAGGTCTCATATGCCGAGAGATTCACTTCAGCGGGATCCGCCTCGACCTGACCGAAATCGGGATTGAACGTCGCTTCCAGCGTCGCATTCGGTCCGAGGCCCAGTTTCACATCTCCGCCAATCCGGAATTCGCTGCTCGTTTTCTCGTCGAACGGATTGCTCGCGTTGATGTTGCCGTTGAAGCGAGTGTCGGTCGCGACATAGGGAAGCACTTCCACTCGACGGCTGGAGCGTACACCACGAATACCTGCAAGCTCGCCCATGCGCGAAGACCACCCGGTTTCATTGCGCCTAACGAGCATCCAGTATGCCGATTCGTTGCGTGCGGGGATGAGGCGCACAATGTTGACGCCCCACAGTTGTTCGTCGGCGGTGCTGAAACGAAGTTGACTGAATGGAATGCGCATCTCGGCGGTCCACCCCGTCGAGTCGATGTGCGTCTTCGCTTCCCATACGGGGTCATACGTATAGTCGCGCGCGCCCTCGAAGTCGCCGGAGTGGTAATAGTCGAGTCGCACAGCACCCGCCGTCACGCTGAACGTGTACGCGGTGCGCCGGTCGCGGAACGTGTCCAACGAGATGACGAGTTGCTCCGAGCTTCCTTCGCGATCGCGTCGAGTGACGAGCGCGCGGATGGCTGAGGGATTGCTGCTATGGAGACGAGCGCCGATGTACAGAGCGTCGTTGTCGTAAACGAATGCGACGCTTGTGGACTCGGAGGCCGCTGCCCCTTCATTCGGTTCCCGTTGCGTTAGGCTGACAGCGACCTTCGCGTCACGCCAAGTCGTTTCGTCGAGCAATCCGTCCAGGCGAATGGCGCCGTCGGCCGCTCTGATGGCGGTTACGCGTTTTGCGGTCGTGGTCGCGGTTCCGTTCGTGGCTGTCGGCTGAACCGCGGCGGCAGGCACGGCCATGATACTCGTTAAGCAGAACGCCAGAACAGTCACGCGGCGCGTACGTGGGAAGAACGAGCGTTTGGTCATGCCGGCTTCACTGGGTTGAGAAACGCCGCGTCGCGCAATGGTGCCGTTCAGACAACGATGGGCACCAAAGCGTTGTGGGTGCTGAGTTTTCAGCAGCAGCAGATGCTGGATTTCTAGCAGCCTGCTGGATTTTTCCGCAAGGGCGGATGACGACGGACCTCGAGCGGCGGCGATGGCTTATCGCGCGCTACGCACGTCGTTGGCTACCTGGAAGACTCAGCAGGTTTGCGGTAAGGGACCAGCGTCGTCTCGATCGCCCCATCCGCGAAGGTAATCGTTAGGCCGAAATACACGAGGCCGGCAGCGACATCAGAGATCTTGAAGAGAGCGCTCGGCGTCTGTTTGTCCACGAGCGCGCTGCGCAAAGAACGCTGCGCCGAGTCGGCGAGGTACAAGCGCGCTTCACGGACGGGCCGCGGAGTGCCTAACCACACAAGTCTGACGACGCTGTCGCCGACCGCCTCGATGCGCATAACGCCGGCGCCGCCGTCTGCGCCGGCGCCGATCGTGAGCATGCGCGACTTGGCAGGATCGTACGGCTTACGGGCTGGCGGTGCAGCCGGTGCTGCAGCAGGCACCGGGACGGCGACGTAGTAGGGCACCGGATATGGAACCACGGTCTCAGTCACGTAAGGCGTCGTCACCCACATGCCTGAACGGGCGAACGGCACGCACGCGGACCAACTGGAGCGACAGGAAAAGCGTGCGTCGTGCGAGCGGAAGCGTCCTCGCGGGAATGCCCAGTCGGTGCGGCTGAAGTCTCGATTAATCCGTGGCTGTGGAGGCGTGGCGAAACGGACAGGCGGCTGCGTAGACGGCCGCGGCGCATTGATAGGAGCGCGCGTCGTTCCGGTGACCATCTGCGCCGGCAGCACAGGCGCGAGGAAAACCAACGTGCCTAACGTGAACGTGATGCGAACCATCAAACCTCCCGCAGCGACCTCGGCAGCACATCGCCCGGATTACCAACGCCGCACTCTCTAACGCTGTCGTCTTGACGCGCTCGACGGAACCCCTCATGATCGGCAGCTTCTTCCTGCCCGCGGTCTATGGAATACCCACTCCCCAGCTGGGAAGTCTTTTATCTCATCATCGGCGCGGCCGCGGCTGCGCTGACTGGCCTTCAGTTCGTCGTGATTGTGCTCGGCGCCGAGCGGGGGATGCTGGGAGGCCAGCATGCGGTGGGCGCGTTCGCTACTCCGACGATCGTGCACTTCTCGATGGTGCTGCTTATCTCCGGCATTGTCAGCGCGCCGTGGCACACGGTGTCCGGGCCGGCGCTCGTTATTCCCGCGGTCGGCGTCGGGGGCTTCGCGTATTCAATCCTCGTCGTTATGCGCGCGCTGCGCCAGGATGAGTACAGACCGGTCCTCGAGGACTGGCTCTGGCACGGCGTCTTTCCGCTGCTGTCTTACGTGGCGCTTCTCGCCGCCGGGTTGACGCTGCGCCGCTATACGGACGCCTCGCTCTTCTGGATCGGTGGTGTCACCATTGCGCTGTTGTTCGTCGGCATACATAACGCCTGGGACGCGGTGCTGTACATCGCGCAGGGAAGTCCCACGTCTCGCGAACGTGATTCCGATTCGGGTGTCGCTGAAGGCACCTAACGAGTCAGCCGGCTGAACTGACGAAGTCGTCCGTTCGACGCGCTAACGCGTGCCGGAAGGCTTCCGGCCGGGGTGGGTTTACGGCGTTGGCTTGTCCTTGGGTCGATACGGAACGAGCGTCGTCTCCACCAAGCCACTAGCGAGCGTCACCGTTAGGCCTACGTAGGCGACTCGGCTGCCGATTTCGTTGAGCTTGAGAAGTGCGCTGGGTGTGTCCTTATCGACCAACGCGCCACGCAGCGATTGCTGCAACGAGTCCGCGAGGAAGACTCGAGCTGAGCGAATTTCGCGCGGTGTGCCTAACCAGTTGACGCGAGTGACGCTATCGCTCAGCGTCTCGATGCGGATTGCGCGACCGATGTCAGCGCTGTTCACCGCGAACTGCTCTTTCTGCACGGCGGGCTGCGAATCGGAAGACGAAGGAGTCCATAACTTCACAGGGCTCGGCGCCCAGAACGTCGTATAGGCAACCGGATAGTACTTCCGGAGAATCGGCCAGCCGTAGAAATCCGTGTGAATGTGAACGTAGCTCAGGTTGTACGTGGTGTTGCTGTTGTACACGTACGGGCGGCCGATGTACTC
>JBFMFA010000192.1:0-6252 GCA_040753195.1 Gemmatimonadota bacterium
CGCCGCGTCCTGCAACACACGCAAGGGAATCCACACCACGTCGGCGACTTCGGCGTTGAGCGTGAGTACGATATCCGGTCGGACCACTGCCACATACGGCCTAACGATTATGGCGGGGAGCTGCGGGGTGCGCGGCCGCAACTCGTCGAGCGGACCGATCACGAAGCCATCCGTAGAGAGGTCGATCCCCGTTTCCTCGAAGGTTTCGCGCACGGCCGTGTGTTCCAGCGACGTATCGTTAGGCTCCTGTCGCCCGCCGGGGAGCCCCATCTGGCCGCTCCAAGGATCTCCCTGGTGTTCCGCCCGCCGGATGACGAGCAGCTCCGCCTCACCGACGTCGGAGGAGCGGAAGACCAGCGCCACGGCGGCGCGACGCGGCGCGCCGTCGGTCTCCGCCAGCTGCGCTTCGTACGCCGCGACGCGCCCCGCGAGCAGCCGCAACTCTTCGCCGGCGACGAGCGGGTGATCCACCCCGCGCGACGTCATCCCTCGATGTCTCCTCCGGCTTCCACCCATCCACGGAATCCGCCGGCCATCGACTCGACGTTGGTGAATCCCATCTCTTGTAGCGTGTCGGCGGCGAGCGCGGTGCGGTTGCCACTGGCGCAGTAGAGGACGATGCGCTGATCACGTTCCGCCAGGGCCTCGATGTTCGATTCCAGGTTTCCGCGCGGGACTAGGCGCGCGCCGGGAATGTGGCCCAGATTCCACTCGTTAGGTTCGCGTACGTCGATGAACAGCGTGCCGTCCGCGCGCGTGTGCAAGGCAACGCTGTCCGCCGGTGAGATCTCACGGATCCGTGTCTTCGCCTCGCTGACGAGGTCACGATAGGTCTTATAGGTCATGTGTCTTGGAATTCTGGCGTAATTGCCGGGGCTGTGGGCCACCCGTAGGTTCCCCGCGTGTCGCTCACCACCAAAGTACTCATCGCGCTCGTCGTCGGCATGGCGGCGGGCATTGCCGTGTCCACCAGCGACGTCGCGTGGCTGCGCGCCGCCGTGCGCGCCGTCGAGCCGCTCGGCACGGTGTTCATCAATGCGATCCGCATGACGGTGATCCCGCTCGTCGTGGGATCGCTCGTCGCCGGTGTCGCCGCGGCGCCTGACGTGACGAGCATCGGCCGCATCGGCCGACGCGCCATCACGTTTTATGTGGTCACGCTATTCATCGCCGCGGGCTTTGCTGCGCTGGTGGGACCGCTCGCCTTCTCCGCTATCACAATCGACCCCGCCGCCATTGCCGCGCTGCGCGCCAGCACGGCCGAAGCCGCTGCGCGCGCCACCGAGACCGCGCGCACGGTGCCGACATTCGGCCAGTGGGTCGTCGACCTGGTGCCGCCGAATCCGATCAAGTCTGCTGCCGATGGCGCGATGCTTCCGCTGATCGTTTTTACGCTCGCGTTTGCGATCGCTCTGAGTCGCATCGAAGGACCGCGGCGTGACGCCGTCGTGCGTTTCTTTCAGGGCGTTGCCGAAACATCGCTCGTGCTCGTGCAGTGGGTGCTGAAGTTCGCGCCCATTGGCGTTTTCGCACTCGCCCTCGCACTCGCCGTTAGGCTCGGCGCTTCGGCGGCTGGAGCCGTGGCGAGCTACATGATCATCGTTTCGCTGCTGGCCGTGGTGTTCATCGTGCTCGTCATGTATCCGATCGCCGTCGTGCTGGGGAGGCGCTCACTCAAGGAGTTCGCGCGCGCGATCTTCCCCGTGCAAGCGGTGGCGTTCAGCTCGCGCTCCTCGCTCGCCGCGCTCCCCGCGATGATGGAGAGTGCCCGAACGCAGCTGCACCTCCCTGAGCGCGTCGTGGCGTTCCTCATTCCATTGTCGGCGTCGTTGTATCGCGTTGGCGCCGCGATTGGCATGACAATCGGCGTGGTTTTCGTTGCAAAACTCTATGGCCTCGAGATGACCACGCCGCAGCTCGCGACGATTGTTGTCACGGTCGTGATCACGACGTTCAGCGTGCCCGGTATTCCGGCGGGATCCATCATCTCGATGGTGCCGGTGCTGCTTGCGGCCGATCTCCCGGTCGAAGGGATCGGAATCTTGTTAGGTGCGGACACGATACCGGACATGTTCCGCACCACGGCGAATGCCTCGGCGGACATGGTGGCTGCTGTGGCGATCGGCGGGAAGGAATCCGCGGAAGAAGCGCCGCCGTTGGAGCGAGCGTCGTAACCTCTCCGCCGGCGACGCCGCAACGTTTCGCCAGTCCCAAGTATTGCCGCGTTAGGTCACGCATGCGTTTGAATGGCCCAAGTCGCGCAAAAACGGTGACGGGGGTCGAGCACTTCGTTTGTAGCATCGCGACGTGCTCTCCCGTCGCGAATGCGGTGAACTGCTGGCCGGGGCCGACGACATCGCGGCCCTCGCAGCCATTACCCGCGCGGTGGGGTTCACTGGAATACCCGAACCGATCGATCGCCGCACCCGGCGTGCGTTGGGCATCGCCGACGATTGCCGCAAGGCCTGGGTACAAAAACGCGCGCCCAGCGGCGGCGGGATCCTGCGAGCGTTGTTGCTCGACGCCTCGGGTGCTGCCGTATTGCGTGACCGCCTAACGCGGATCGGGCGGCGCCTAGTGACGCACCAGTCCCCTTTGCTCTGGCTCATCGGCGCCATCGCACGGGACCAGGGACGCGTCGCGCTGGCAGTTGTCGACACCGCTGGAGCACGACCGCGCGTCCGCGCGCTTGTCGTCGATGTCGCCAAGGTCACCGAAAGCGACGCCGATACGCTCGCGGCGCTTGCGGCAGCCGCCGGAGGGGACGACGTCGCGGCGCATACGCGCTGGATCGAGGTGTTAGGCAGAGAAGCCGTGACGCGACGGTTTTACCAGGCCGTGGCTCGTCACGTCGACGCCCTGGCGCTGAGCGCGATCGGGCACGCACACCCTGAGGTGCGCCGCGAGCAGTCGCTCCTGCAAGTGAGCCGCCTTCTCTTTCTCGCCTTTCTGGAATCCAAAGGGTGGCTGGATGGGAATCGCGCGTTCCTCGCTGAACGATTCGCCGATTGCATGCTTCGTGGTGGCGGATTTCATCAGCGCGTCCTGCAACCTCTCTTCTTTGGCACGTTGAACACGCCAACGTCGCGGCGCGCGCCGCTCGCTCGTGCGTTAGGGCGCGTTCCGTTTCTCAACGGCGGTCTTTTCGCGCGGGCCAGTGTGGAGAAGCGCTCGAAGCTGTGCTTTCCCGACGACTCGCTTGGCGAGTTTCTCGACGACGTATTGACGCGCTACCGCTTCACGTCGAGGGAGGAAAGTGACGAGTGGTCCGAGGCTGCAATCGATCCGGAGATGCTTGGCAAGTCGTTCGAGTCGCTGATGGAGGAACCGCTGCGGCGAAGCTCCGGGTCGTACTACACGCCTCAGCAGCTCGTCGCGCACGTCACGGATTCGGCGCTGTACCACGCGTTAGGCGACGCAGCCCACGCCACCGCTGGCGTCGAGGGGCTCCTCAAAGGTGAGGTCCCTGCCGACGAACGCGGGCGTAGTCGCTTGAAAGCCCGCCTGGGCGCGTTGCGCGTGCTGGACCCCGCCTGTGGCTCAGGCGCGTTCCTCGTATACGCGCTGGAGCGGCTCGCGGATCTGCAATCCGCGTTAGGCGATCGACGCCCAAGGGAAATGCTGCGCCGCCACGTATTGGCGACGTCGATCTTCGGCGTTGATGTCAATCCGACCGCGGTGTGGCTGTGCGAGCTGCGACTGTGGCTCTCGTGCGTGATCGATAGCAGCGAAGACGTGGTCGCCGTGCAGCCCCTGCCTAACCTGGACCGCAACATCCGTGTCGGGGACTCGCTCATTGGCGACGGCTTTGAGCCCGGCGTCGTTCCGCTCTCGCGGACGACACCGCTAACGAAACTGCGCATGCGTTACATCCGCGCCACCGGGCGGCGCAAACTGACGCTCGCTCGCGCGCTCGATCGAGAGGTGAAACAACATGTCACAGCCATCCTCCGCGCGCAGCTGCACGCGCTCACGGAGCGGCGTCACGCGCTCTTGCACGCCGCGCGCGGGCGCGATCTCTTCGGTCGCCGACGCGGAGCGCTCCCCGCCGAGTTGCAGCAGCTGGCCGACGATCGCGCCCACGCGCGCGAACTGAGGATGCGGCTAGCGAGCATTGAATCGTCCAGCACCCTGCCGTTTTCGTTCTCGACACATTTCGCCGATGTGCTGGATCGCGGAGGCTTTGACGTTGTGCTAGGCAACCCGCCGTGGGTTCGGCCTCATCACCTTGGCCCGGCAATACGGGAAGCGCTGCGAAGTCGTTATGCAGTCCTCCGCCACGCGACGTGGCGGCATGGCGCGGAACTGGCCGGTGTTCGTTCTGCGTTCGGCGGGCAGGGAGACTTGTCGGCGGCGTTTGTCGAGCGCGCACTCGCGCTCCTGACGGACGGCGGCACGGTCGCATTGTTGGTCCCGATGAAGTTGTGGAAATCGATCGCTGGCGGTGGCATCAGGCGCCATCTCTTCGAGCGCGCACAACTCAAGGCCGTGGAAGACTGGAGCGATGCGGCGGCAGTGTTTGATGCGGTGGTGTATCCGTCGCTCGTCGTGGCGCAACGATGCGCTGAAACTGCACGTGATGTCGCGGTCACTGTGCATCGCCGCGACCTGGCGATCCGCTGGCGAACGCCACAAGAGTCTGTCGCGTTCGACGACTCCACCGGCAGTCCCTGGATGTTGCTTCCCCCGGACGCGCGGGCGTCGTTCAATCGCCTGCGCGCGATCGGCGTGGCGCTGCATGCGTGTGGGCTTGGTCGCGTCACGTTAGGCGTGAAAACCGGGTGCAATGCGGCATTCGTGGTGCGCCGCGGGAGCGATGACGTCGAGTCGTCGTTGCTGCGTCCGCTGCTGCGCGGAGGGGATGTCACCACGTGGGTGTCGGCGCCGTCCGGACACTGCATCGTGTGGACGCACGGCCGGAACGGCCGGCCGCTCGATCGCTTGCCGCCTTTGGCGCACATGCATTTCATGCGCTACCGATCGACGCTACAGCAGCGCAGTGACGCTCGCGGGACGAAGTGGTGGTCGCTCTTCCGCACGGATGGTGCACGGAGCGATCTGCCGCGAGTCGTCTGGTCGGACGTCGCGCGCGTGCCCCGTGCGAGCGTATTGCGAGCGGGTGACCCGACCGTGCCGCTCAACACATGCTACGTCGTGCGCTGCCGCGACGAACTCGATGCCGTGACGCTCACCGCGCTGCTCAACTCACCGATCGCCGCGGCGTGGTTAGGCGCTTTGGCGGAGCCGGCACGCGGCGGTTATCGCCGGCTATTTGCGTGGACGGTGGCGAGCTTTCCTGTGCCGGACGATTGGTCTCGCGCGCGCGACATCCTCGGAGCGTTAGGTTGCCGCGCGGTAGAGGGATTCGCGGTCAGTGCCGCGGAGCTGTTCGACGCCGCGTGTCAGGCATATCGCCTGCGAGCCAGCAGCGTCGCGGCACTGTGCGACTGGATGCTCGGCGCGCGTTAGGCCGTTCGTTCGGTGTGCCTCTGCGTTGCGTAGCCGACGATGAGGCCAACGAGCGAGCCCGGGAGCAGGATTTGCCAGTAGTACGCCGGCTCGCCCGCGGCGACTTGCATGTACACAATAACCGCGGCCAGCGCAAAACCAACGACCAGACCAAAGGCGATGCCTAACGGCAGTGACCGCACACGCCGCGCGAAGAACCCGATGATCAGCCCTGCGAGGAGCCCCTTGAACGTGGAGCCGATGACGATGCCGGCGATCTGCGGCGCGGTCTCAGGCGCCGACGCCAACGCTGACAGTCCGTCGAACACGCCTAACACGCCGCCAAGGATGGTTCCGTAGAGTGGCTTCTTCATGGCTCGCTGGGATGAACGTGAGTTTCACTTACATGCCTATTACAGCCCGCCCCAATTTCCTTTACTGGGCGCGCGCCTGCCAGAGAATGAGCAGCAACCGCATGAGTAGATAGGCCAGCACGAGCAGCACGAGCGGGCGGTGTCGCCGATATACCCGGAGGGTCTGCTCCAGGATGTTCTCCCGGTACGCCTCCAGGCGCTCCGCCGCCAGAAAGCGGAGCACATCGCGGGCGAGGCGCGACGCATCATCGTAGCGGTCACTCACGCTGCTGGCCGTCGCTTTGCTGATGATGGCGGCGAGCGGTCGCGGCACGCGTGGAGCGTCGCTCTGAGCGACCAGATGAGCCAGCAGCTTACCTAACGAGAACACGTCGGCGCGCGCGTCCACGTCGGCCGAGTCGCCGCGCGCCTGCTCCGGCGCCATGAAGCC
>JBFMFA010000193.1:0-6248 GCA_040753195.1 Gemmatimonadota bacterium
GACTCGCTGCCCCCTTCGCGTCTGTTGGCCCTTACGCCTTACCCCTTACGCCTACTCTTTTCCCGCTCCTGCGCCAATGAGATTGCTGTCACTGTCTTCGGCCGGCGCGTATTCGTAACCCAGGTATGAGTAGTAGCGGTACGTGGCGTCTTTGCCGACGTCGTTGAGGACGCTGCCAATCAGGCGCACTGGGAGGCGATCGATCGTCCCAAGTTTTGCCTGGGCGAGCTTGGTATCGGTCTCGCCGGCGCGCAGCACGATGATCATGGCGCCGGAAGCCGCGCCTAACGCGTACGGATCGATCCCGGCCGCGAGCGGCGCCGAGTCGATGATCACGCAGTCGAATTGCGAGCGCAGCTCCGCGACGAGGCGTTGCATGTTTTCTGACGCCAGCAGTTCGGGGCCCTGACGCCGACGCGCACCGCACGGAATTACGCAGAGGTTGGCGTGGGTCGTCTCACGGATGACCTCGGCAAGCGTCGATTCGCCGGCCAGATGCTCGACAAGGCCCGGGCTCTGGCTGCAATCGACCAAAGGCTTGGTTTCGTGCAGGCGGCCGCGGCGGATGTCCCCGTCCACAAGTACGGTGCGGAAGCCTGCCTCCGCCATCACCATGGAGAGGTTTAACGAGATGAACGACTTACCATCGCCCGGTCCGGGGCTGGAAACTGTAAATGCGAGCGGCTCATTGGGCGGAAACGCGGCGCGCACGCTCAAGCCTAACGAGCGGAACGCCTCCATCAACTGGGACCACTCCTCGAGTCGCGCGGCCGAGTTTTTCGGATTCTTGAAGGACGGGATGGCACCGAGGATATCGAGGCCGAGTTCGCCCGTTGACTGCTCGGGGTAGCGGAAGCGCTTGTCGAGGCGGTCCAGCATGATCGCGAGGAAGAGCCCGGCGCCTAACGAGGACGCAATGGCGATCAGGAAAATCGCATACGCCGTGTCGGTCGACGGGCGCCCAGGCGGTACGGCGCGCTCCAGGATCGAGACGTCGGGCTGAACGCTGGCCTCGGCGAGCCTCGCGTTGATCGTGCGGTTCTGCAGCTCATTGTAGACGTTGACAGCTGCCTGGTAGTTGCGGTTCAGCCGATCTTCTTCGATGGACCGTACGGGGATCGACTCCAGCTCTTTTCCAGCCGAACGCACGCGATTCGAGAGGTCGCGTTCGCGCGAAGTGAGCTGATTTAGTGAACTTTGCGCGAGACGCGGGATGTCCTGTGTCTCAAGTGCCGCAATGTCGCGCCGCAGCTTGATCACAACCTGGTGCGAGTCCGTTCGCGTTTGTTGCTCGAGACGCAGCTTGTTGCGCAGTTGATCGAGTTCGGTGATCGCGGTCGTCAGGTTCGGGTTGCTCGCCGACGCGCTCGCGATCATTCGCAGTTTCTCAATCCAGGCCGTGCCTCCCTGGCGACGCTCGTTCAGCACGTCCTGCAGCTGTTCACGGTCCTGCTTCACGTTGCTGAGCGTCGTACGGTCGGCGAAGTACGCTCCAAACACTGGATTCTGCGCCATCGTCACACCCGGTGCGATCGGAACGTTGTCCGACGGGAGCGTGATGGTGCGCACGCGATAACTCTCCAACTCCTTCGCGGTACGGCCCATGTCGGCCGCGGCCTGCAGTCGCTGCGCTTCGAGAGATTCGTAGGTCTCTGTAAGGTCCGTGCGCTTGAGTCGCTTCGCCGTCTCGAGGAAAACGTCGAGAATCGTGTTCATGGTGCTCGCCAGCAGCACCGGTTCGGTGCCCACGAGCTGTAGGCGCATGAAGTTGCTCTGGTCCGCGAGGAAAACCTGCAGGTCGCGGACGATGCGCCCCGAGGCTTCGCGAGGTACCATCAGATTGAAACGCAATGGACGGTCGCGCGGAACGCGACTCCAATCTGGATACCACGACACGCCCACGACGCGTCCTACCGAGTCACCGACCGCACCTTGCTCGACGACGGTATTGACCGCTTCGCCGCGCGGTCCGGAGACGCGATGCAGGAGGTACTTCGGACCTTGCACAGTGAGCTGATACGAACCCGGAATCAACGTGTCCGTCGGCTGCATCGAGCGTAGGAGCACCGTATCGCGGATTTCTTCGGGACGCGCAAAGAGGGCGAGCCTAACGACAACCGAATCGAGCACGGCCTGGCTCATCACCAGATCGGCCCAGCCGAGGTTCGTGGAGACGAGGCCAGGCGGCTGGATCGGTCCGCCTTGGCTCTGTTCGCGGATCCAGACGCTGGCATTCACCCCGTACTTCGGAGTGATGCGCTTGGAAAGGAAAAAGCCAACTGCACTGCCAAATGCCGTCGTGAGGATAATCAGCCAGAGGTAGCGCTTAAGCGCAGCCAGGGTGCGATGCAGCGCGTTCCCCAGCATCGATGATTCGGATGAACCTGCGAGGGCGCCGGGCTGCTGCCAGGAGGCGACCGAGGTCCCGCCGCCATACGGCTGCAACCCACCACCACCGGACGACTGAACTAGATCAGCTGCCATGACTTAGAGGGCGTTGCCTGAGCGTGAATGGTACGGCTCCGTGGGTTGGATAATAGCGCCGGATCGGGTCTAACGGCACGACCACGAGAGTGGCCCATCCGGTAGCAAATCTGGGCCCACCCCAGATGTTGCGTCTGTGATTCCGGGATCATCTGACGGGACATCGGGCGGTTTCGCTGCTACCCCTATGACGACCCTAGGTCTCCAGGCGGCCATGTCGTCCTATTTCCACCCGGGTTGTTGGACGTGACGCACATCGCGGTGTTGTCGTCCAGCGACGGTGTAGCTTTAGCACCGCAAAACTGAAGGCTGTTGGGGCCGTTGGGAGCCGATGCTGTGCCTTAATGTTGACTCGGCGCCCGGGTTTGTCTGCACATGTGTGTCTCACACGCGGGGAGGGGCTCCGTTGCCTGCATCATCATATCTGATCAGCTGTAGGGAGAATCCCATAGATGACGAGCGGAACTGCCGTCGACAACGAGGCGCTCGACCCTTCGAACCGAGATGCGCGTGACCCGCTCTCGATTCCAAGTGAAGTCAAAGGAAGTCTCAGTCTCCTGATCGTCGACGACGATCGCACGCTGCGCGAAGGTTGTGCGAGTGTGTTGGAGATGGACGGCTATAACGTGACCACGTTAGGCCGCGGTGACGAAGCGATCGAGTTGGTCAAGCGGCGACGTTTCGACATTGTCCTCGTCGATTTGTATATGACGCCGGTGTCCGGCATGGACATCCTCAAGGCGACACTGGACGCGAGCAAGGAGACCATCGTCGTCGTAATGACGGGGAATCCAAGCGTTACGACGAGCATCGAGGCGCTCCGTACCGGCGCCTGGGACTATCTCCCCAAGCCATTCTCCGCCACACACCTTCAAGTCCTGGTGGGCCGCGCGGCGCACGCCGTCATGGTCGCGCGCGAGACGCGGGACCTTCGCGTGCAGCTGCAGAAGCAGACGGGGCACAGTGACAAGCTGACGTTGTTAGGCATCTCCGGGGCATTTCGGAAGGCGGTTGATCTGGCCCGGAAGGTCGCGAGCACCGATGCGTCGGTGATGATCATGGGTGAAAGCGGTACGGGGAAAGAAGTCATCGCCCAGTTCATTCACCAGCACTCGCGTCGCGCCAGCCGGCCGCTTGTCCCCATCAACTGCGCGGCACTCCCCGAAGGCTTGCTCGAGAGCGAACTGTTCGGCCACCGCAAAGGCTCCTTCACCGGTGCCGATCGCGATAAGCCTGGTCTACTCGAGATCGCCAACGGAGGAACGCTCTTCCTCGACGAGCTGACCGAGATGTCGCTGCCATTGCAGGCCAAGCTGCTGCGTGTCATACAGGACGGAGTCGTTAGGCGCGTCGGCAGCGAATCACAGGATGCCGTCGTCGATGTTCGCTTCATTTCGGCGACGAACCGTGTGCCGCAGGAGTGCGTCGCCAAGGGAACATTGCGCGAAGACCTGCTGTATCGCTTGCGCGTCGTCCCGATCCACCTCCCGCCGCTGCGCCGTCGCCAGGAAGACATTCCCATCCTCGCCAATCACTTTCTCTCGTATTACTGGGAACGCCATCGCGGACACAGCGAGGCCCCGCCGCGCATTTCCGAGTCGACGATCGATTTCCTCAAGACGCGGCACTGGCGTGGTAACGTGCGCGAGCTGCAGAACGTGATTGAACAGCTCACCGTGCTGACCGAGCCGGGGAGCCTCATTCAGCCTGACGACGTGCCGATGTACGACGATGCCGGCGGCGTCGCCCCGGAGCCGGTAAGCGGGGAAGCGTTCCCGGCGGCCGTGATGACGTCGACGTTCCACGAGGCGAAGGACCGCCTCATTGCGCACTTCGAGAAGGAGTACCTCACGCAGCTCATTGGCCGCGCCGGATCGAACATGTCCAAGGCCGCACGGCTGGCGAATATCGACCGCACGACGCTGTACCGGCTCATGGAGAAGCACGGTTTCCGTCGCGACGATCTATCCGGCATTACTGACGAATGAGCCCTGCCGCCCGACCGCCGCGCCGAGGTGCGACGCGAGGGCGGACGACGGCTGCGGCGTCGCTGCCCGACGCACAGCCAGCGGACGAGCCCGTCGAAGCAACGGCAGCGCCTAACGGGAGGGACGCGCTCGCGGCGGCGATCGATGCCGCTGTCGACGCCGTGGCCAGCGGATGGCCATATGGTGAGCACTCGCGCCTAACGCGCGAAGACGTCGAAACGACCGCACGCCGCCTCGCCGAGATGCTTCACGGCGACGTGGAGAAACTCGCCCCCGCGGCGTTCGATGGCCTGCTCCCGTTCGTGCCGGCTCGGCGCGTCCTGGAGGCGTTCCGGTCGGCGACGCTCGAGCGAGCCCATGCCACCGTCGACCCCGCCGCCGTGGTCCGCGTCGCGCGGGCGTTCGAGGTGCTGCAGCGACTGCTGGATGAACACGCCGCGCAGCGTTTCGCGTCGCGGCTCACCGGCGTCGAGGCGCAGCAGCTCATCGTGGAGATGGCGCACGACATGCGCTCGCCGCTGAATTCGATTCTGATCCTCGCCGAGCGTTTGCAGGGAGGAGCCGGCGGCGCGATGTCGACCGTGCAGCAGCGCCAGCTCGGGTTGATATACAGCGCGGCGTTCGGGCTCAGCGCGATCGCGAGCGACGTCATTGAGCTCGCGCGCGGCGGCACGACGCTGGTCGAGCAGCAGCCGCTCCCGTTCTCCGTCGCCGATGTCTTGCAGTCGGTGCTGGATATTCTGCGGCCGATGGCCGAAGAAAAGCGCCTAACGATGACGGCAACCGGCCCGCGGGCCGACTTTCGCCTCGGTCACGCCTCGGCGCTCAACCGGGTGCTGCTCAACCTCACCACGAACGCAATCAAATTCACGAGCGCGGGCTCTGTGGCGGTGACGTGCAGCGAGCTCGATCGCAGTCGCGTCGAATTCTCCGTGCAGGACACGGGACGCGGTATTCCCAGGCACGTGCTCGATAACTTGTTCGAAGCGTTCCGTCAGCGGCAGGCGCCGGGCGATTACGCCTTCTCTAGCGCCGGCCTGGGTCTGTCGATCTGCCAGCTCCTCGTGCGGGCGATGGGAGGCGAACTGCAGGTCGAAACGGAACTGGAGCGCGGAACGCGGTTCTATTTCACGCTTGATCTGCCGCAGTCGGGGCGGATGTGATTACTTCAAGGTCTAAGGTCTAAGGTCAAAGGTCTAAGGTCTAAGGTCAAAGCAGTCCACTCACGCTGAGGTGGAGATGCTAGGTCGCCGCGGTTTTGTATCGTCACTCTCTCGTTATGCGCTCGCGGCACCAATGCTGCGACCCGACGCATTTCGTCACCTGTTCGACGCCAGCGCGTACGCCGGCACGGCGCCGGGCACCGCGCTCGCCGACGACGAGGAATACTGGGCGCAAATCCAGCGCGCGTTCGATGACGATCACTCTGTCGTCAATCTGAACAACGGCGGCGTCAGTCCCGCGCCGACCCACGTGCTCGAGGCGATGATCAAAGACCTGCGCTTCTCGAACATGATCCCGGTCGACCACATGTGGAACGTACTCGAGCCGCGCATCGAGGTCGCACGCCGGCGCCTCGCCGACATGTTCGGCTGTGACCCGGAAGAGATGGCGATCACGCGCAACGCGTCCGAGGCCAACGAGAACATGATCCTCGGTCTCGACCTCAAGCGCGGCGATGAGGTGATCATCACGAATCAGAACTACGGCCGCATGATCACCACGTGGGAACAGCGGGCGCGTCGCGACGGCATCGTGATCAAGAAGCTCTCGTTC
>JBFMFA010000194.1:0-6233 GCA_040753195.1 Gemmatimonadota bacterium
CCTTGACCGATCAAGAAGCAAAACGACCGAAGAATCTCAAGAATGGTGATGCGCTGAAGGATGACATCAAGCGCGCGTCGGAAAGGTTCAATGATCTGCAGAACCTATTCTATGCAGATGGTCGTTATGCAATGCTCGTCGTTCTTCAGGGGCGCGATGCGTCGGGGAAAGATGGCGTAATCCGTCACGTCTTTGGCGCCTGTGATCCGCAAGGTCTGCAGGTAACCGGATTCAAGGTTCCAACAGATCTGGAGCGTTCGCACGACTTTTTGTGGCGCATCCACCAGGCCGTGCCGCCCAAGCGCATGATCGGGATCTTCAATCGTTCGCATTATGAGGATGTGATCGTTGTGCGCGTACGTAACCTCGCGCCGCGCTCAGTGTGGTCGAAGCGATATGCGCAGATCAACGAGTTCGAGCACATGTTGAGTCTGAACAACGTGATCATTCTCAAGTTCTTTCTGCACATATCGCACAAGGAACAGCGCGAACAGCTCGTCGAGCGTCTGGAAGACCCGACGAAGAATTGGAAGTTTCGCGCCGGTGATCTGGATGACCGGCAACTCTGGACGTCGTACACGCGCGCGTACCGCGATGCATTCTCCAAGTGCAGCACCAGGTGGGCGCCCTGGTACGTCGTTCCCTCAGACGACAAGAAGGCGCGCAACTACCTCATCACGCAGACGATCATCGAGAAACTGGAGTCGTTGCCGCTCGAGTATCCGCGAGCGCCGCGCGAGGTGCTGGCCCTCAAAGACACTATTCGCTAACGTCCGCGTTAGGTGTAGAGATCGAGATAGATGCGCAGCGTGCCGTCGCGGCCGCGCTTCCAGACGAGGAGGAACGTCGTGTACGAGGTGTCGGTCTTGGCGGCGGTTCGATTGATGCGAATCGATCGGGCATGCTGCCATGGCTCATCGCGGCTGCCGCCGACCTCGAGCGTCTCGATCTCCCACGACGTTGGGCGTGGGCGCGCCACCCAGTAGCTGTCTATCGCCGCGCGACCAACGACGCGCACCGCGGGCCCCAGGATGCTCGCGTCGTCGGCGAAGATCTGTGCCACTCCCTTTGGATCGTTTCTGCGAAACGCGGTGAGTAATTCCGCGACGCGCCCTTCGACTTCCTGACGCGAGGCGCGCTGCGCCGTGCCATCGCGCGGCGCAGCGCCTAACAGCACGGCACAAGCAAGCGACCACAGAGGGCGCATGCGACTACACGAGCTTCGCAGTGAGTTTGATCTCCGGTCCGGCAAGCGCCTTCGACACTGGACACCCCTTCTTCGCCGCGTCAGCGGCTTCGCGGAATGCCTCCTGCGTCACGTTAGGCACTTCGGCTTCCGTATTCAGCTCGATGAGAGTGATCGTGGGGCCTTCGCCGAGGTGCACGGTGGCGGTTGTGCGCACACTCGTGGGAGGCGTACCACCTTTCGTTAACAGCGCCGCGAGGAACATCGAATAGCAGCCGGCGTGAGCGGCGCCGATCAGCTCCTCCGGATTGGTCCCCTGCCCTGACTCGAAGCGCGACGCGTATGTGTACGGCCCTTCATACGCCCCGCTCCCCACCTTCATGCGGCCGGAGCCTTCCTTGAGCGTCCCTTTCCATTCAGCTGAAGAAGTGCGAACTGGCATGTCGTTCCTCGGGTTGTCGTTCAGTCGTTGCCCAAGCGTAGCAAATCCCACCGCGCCGAGCCAGTTCAATCGGCGTGATGGGATTCGTGACGAGGCAGACTCGAGCGCCTACTCCGAACGCAGCGCGATGATCGGATCGACCGTCGTTGCGCGGCGCGCCGGGAAATAGCTCGCCAGCACGACGACTAGGACGAGAAAGGCGGAAACCCAACCGAAGCTGA
This sequence comes from Gemmatimonadota bacterium, assembly GCA_040753195.1. GTDB lineage: Bacteria > Gemmatimonadota > Gemmatimonadetes > Gemmatimonadales > Gemmatimonadaceae > DASYRX01. The sequence continues at coordinate 1,850 of JBFMFA010000194.1, forward strand.
TCGGGTCTGTCGGCGAGACGTTGATGAGCAGGCTGGCTACGACGCGCGTGACGCCGAACGCCGCCAGGGCACCGACGCCGATCCCGATCGCCGCGAGGCGCAGGCCATTTCGCACCACCATGCGCAGCACGTCACCGCTGTGGGCACCTAACGCCATGCGTACGCCGAACTCCTGGGTGCGCTGGCTGACGCTGAAGGAGATGACGCCGTACACGCCGATCGCGGCGAGCGCCAGCGCGATGGCTCCGAAGATGCCGAACATCCAGCCGAACAGACCGTATTGCCAGAAGCTCAGCCGTCGGACGTCATTCATGTGCATCGCATCGAACACCGGGACTTTGGGGTCAGATGCCCGAATGGCATCACGGATGGTGCCCGTTAGGCTGACCGGGTTCCCGGCAGTGCGGATGGTGAGACCGTTGTTGCGCGCGAACATGTAGGGGTACGGCACATAGACGGCGCCGGATGGAAGGTCCGTATCGTCGAGCTCCGAATAGCGAAAGTCGGCGATGACCCCCACGATCGTGAAATAGGGCTGCGACGTGGTGTCACCCGGCGCCTGGAAGCGGATGCGATGCCCAAGCGCCTCCCCGCCCGGCCAGAAACGCCGCACGAAATCCTGCGTGACGAGCGCGACGGGAACGCTGTCGAGCGCCTCGCTTTGGGTGATATTGCGTCCCGACAGCAGCGAGACGCCTAACGTGTTCAGCCAACTGCCGGTGACGCCTGCCCAGAAGGCGCGAGGCCGCGCTTCCTCGTCATACCGCTGACCCTCGATCTCCACGGGACTGAAGTTTCCACCACCGTCGATCGGAATCAGGTTCGATATCGTGGCTGCCTGCACTCCCGGGACCGCCTCGACGCGACGCAGGATGTCTTCCACGCGCTGCACCTTGGCGTGCGTCGAGTCATACTGCGTCCCCGGCAAGAAGAATCGCATCGTGAGGATTGGGTCGGTCGCAAACCCGACGTTGGCGTTGCGCATGCCAAGGAACGACCTGACGAAAAGCGACGCACCGACGAGCAACACCAGCGAGAGCGCCACCTCGGCAACCACCAGCGTGGCGCGCAGACGATTCTTCTTCGCGCCCGTGCCCGTCCCCCGTCCGCCTTCCTTCAACGCGCCGTACACCTTTCCGCTGGTTGACTGCATCGCCGGCGTGAGCCCAAAAATCACGCCGGTCGCGAGCGCTATGCCTAACGTGTACGTCAGCGTGCGCCAGTCCAGCCGCCAGTCGATGTAATACGGCAGAGGATCTTCGGCCGGCATCGCCGCGTCCAGCAAATTGAGGCCGAGCTGGGCGAGCGGCAGCGCAATCACCGCACCGATCACCGCAAGCAAAAGGCTCTCGATGAGCAACTGACGCACAATCGCACCGCGACCAGCGCCGATCGCCGTACGAATCGCAATTTCGCGTTGTCGCGCCGAGCCGCGCGCCAGCATGAGATTCGCCACGTTCGCGCACGCCACCAGCAGGACAAGCGTGACCGCGCCCATCATCGCCAGAATCACCAGCCGGACGTCGTCGGGAATGAGGTCGTCGCGAATGGGACGCGCCACCGCCAGCCAACCTTCTCGCGTGAGTCCGTATTGTTCGTTGATGCGGCGCGCAACCCCCTCGAGTTCCGTGCTCGCCTGCGACGTGTTCACGTTAGGCTTGAGTCGCGCCCAGACGGCGAAGTTGCGCCACGTGCGAAGGTCCTGCTCGGCGAGCCCCGCGATCGGAATCCACAACTGCGCTTCTTGCGGGAACTTGAAGCGCGGCTGCATAACGCCGACTACCGTGTGCGGCAGCGCATTCACTTGAATGACCTGGCCGAGGATCGCCGAATCGCCGTGATAGCGCCGGCGCCAGAGTTCATCGCTCAGTATCACGACTCCGGGCGCGCCCGGGCGATCGTCATCCTCGCGGAAGAGGCGCCCGATCTGCGGCTGGCTGCCTAACATCTGGAAGAGACTCCACGAGATGACGTTTCCTTCCAGACGCTCAGGCTCCTCGCCGTCAGTGATCGACAAGCTGCGATAACCGAAAGCCGCCATCGTCTCGAATGAACGCGACTGCTCCCTCCAATCCTTGAAATTCAGATAGGAGACCGAGCCTTCGTCGCCACTGCGCGGGTCACGCGAGTTGAGTACGACCAGCCGCTCCGAATCGTGGAAATCGAACGGCCGCAGAATGATCGCGTCCGTCACACTGAAGATCGTTGTGTTCACGGCAATGCCGATCGCGATACACGCGGCTACGATTGCCGAAAACCCCGGATTCTTGAGGATGCTGCGCCAGGCGAAGCGGATATCTTGGAGGAGGCGGCTCATATTGGGCGCGAGGCGTAAGGCGTGCGGCGCGAGGGGGCCCCGCGCGAGGATCGCCTACGGCCGCACATACCATCGGGATTCGGCCGCGCCCTTACGCCTTACGCCTTGCGCCTTACGCCTTACGCCTATTGTTCAGGAAACCATCGCCGACACACCGCGGACTAACGCCTAGACAGTAGCCAGACCATGACATCGGAGACATGACAATGCGGCACGTACGAAGTGTGTGGCTTGTCCCAGCGACATTTGTGGGATTCGCAGCAGGCGCTCAAGCGCAGTCGGTGCCCACCAAGCAGCTGACGAAGGCGGAAGCGGAGTTCGCCGATCCATTCACGCAGATCTCCGCGGTGCGAGAGCTAAAGAACGGCCGCGTGCTCGTGGTCGATCCGCGTGACAAAGTGGTGCAGCTCGTCGACTTGGCAGCTGGATCCGCGGTGAAGGTGGGGCGTGAAGGCCAGGGACCTGGCGAGTACTCCTTACCGATGGCTCTGATTGCCCTTCCCGGCGACAGCTCAGGGATTTTCGATCCGCTGAATCAGCGCTATTTGCTGGTGGATCCGGCGGGAAAGCCTGGGGGATTCTTGTCGACGCGCCCGGAAGGTGACGATGACGACCGCCGAGAGGCCGGCGCGACTCGCCGTGGACCCGCATTTCGCATGGGCTTTTCGATGACGCCGCCGCGTGGCACTGATCGCAGCGGCTACATCTATGTGTCCGGGTCGCCGCTCACGATGGGGCCGGATGGTCCGGTGTCGGCGGACTCCGTGCCGCTGCAGCGCTTCAACCGGGCGAAGAAGACGCTCGAGACGATCGCGTACATGAAGGTCCCCAAAAACAACTCGCAGATCTCGGGCGGCGCCGGACGGACGGAGGTGCGCATCGGGGGCGCGAATCCATTTGCACCGCGCGATGAGTGGGCGGTCGCGCCGGATGGACGAATCGCCATCGTTCACGCCGCGGACTATCGCGTCGAGTGGGTGGCGCCTAACGGGCAACGCGCCAAGGGACCACCGACGCTTTACACGAAGACCAAGCTGACGGACAAGCACAAGACGTGGTGGCAGGAGACTCAGCGCCGCCGCGGGACCGGCATCATGATCACGAATAACAACGGGCGCATGTCCGCCTCTGCAGCTCCCGCGAACAACGTGACGCCCGAGCAGCGCGACGATTGGCCGGAGTACCTGCCACCGTTCATGGCCAACGCGGCACAGGTGGCGCCTAACGGGGAGCTGTGGGTCCTGCATGCGACAGCGTCAGACGATGCGACGCCCACGTATGACGTTTTTGACGCCACCGGCAAACTCACCGCCCGCGTGCAGCTGGCAAAGCGAAGTCGCGTGGTTGGCTTCGGAAACGGCTCAGTGTACGTGGCCCGCTTCGACGAAGACGATCTGCAGTATTTACAGCGCTATAAGCTGCAGTAGGTTCTAGGTCAAAGGTCAAAGGCCAAAGTCCAAGCGAGCCTGTCGCGGCGCTCACCTTTGACCTTTGACCATTGACCTTAGACCTAGGAGTCAGAATGCGCCGCCTCAGCGCAGTATTCACACTAGCCGCACTAGTAGCGTGCGGTCCCAAGGAACAACCTGCAGACACGACCGCAGCGGCCGCCCCGGCCGCCGCAGCGATCGCGCTTTCCGACGTAGCCGGCACGTGGACAGCGAACGTTATGGGTCAGGACTCGGACAGCGTGCTCCTGACGTATGAAATGGTAGCCAGCGCCGATCCGACGGGGTGGACGATCACGTTCCCCGGTCGCCCGCCGGTTCCGGTGCGTCCCACTGCAGACGGCGACAGCATCATGACGGAAGCGGGGCCGTATGAAAGTGCGCTGCGCAAAGGACAGCAGGTCACCACGCGTGGTGTGTTCCGTCTAGTGAACGGCGAGCTGATCGGAACGACGGTGGCGCACTACCAGACGAGTGGGGCGGATTCCGTCGCGACCTTCAGGTCGAGAGCGACGAAAAAAATGTAGGTCTTAGTCTCCAGGTCATAGCTCTTGGGCGAGCGCAACCCTAAGAGCTATGACCTATGGACTAGCGACTCGCCGCAGTTTTCCAAAACGTA
>JBFMFA010000195.1:0-6233 GCA_040753195.1 Gemmatimonadota bacterium
GTTTCCAACGGAACGATCGCCGCGCCGATCAGCGACGCGTCGATCTTCGCGGCTCGTTCCGGCGCTTCCTTCGGCAGCTTGTAGGCGTCCGTCACGACGGTATAGGCGTCGGCATCTTCGCGCACGAGTGCTTGCAGCTTCGTGACGAGTTTTTCGGCCGCATCGCGAACCTGCTGCATCTCCGGTTCAACGGCCGCGTATTTTTTGCGGCCTATGGTGAGTCCGGCGACCATCTGTACCAGGGCGGCGCCTAACGCGGCGGCGTGAGCGGCTACCGAACCGCCGCCAGGAGCCGGCGTTGGCGACGCGACCGAAGCGGTGAAGGCCGCCACCGTCGGGGATACCGTCGCGGCGAGGGCGTCGCGTACCTTGCGCTCGAGGATCATCCCCGCCGGATCTCCCCGCAGCGCCACATGATGCGCACCCGCGGCGATCAGCGCTCGTTCCGGCACCAGTCCCACGATCTCACTCCACGTCGTCTCAACGCCGCGCGCTGCCGCGGCGGCTTTCACGGCGTCGAACGCCTCGTGCAGCGATGTCGCATCGAGGTCGACCAGATTCATGGAGACCTGCGCCTGACCGTCGACTTCGAGGCCTAACGCTTTCACGCCGGGCAGGCCGCCGGATGACGCGCGCACGGCTTTGGCAACCTCTTTTGCCACGGTGAGATTCGACGCCGGGCCGAGGTAAACGTTGTACGCCACGAGGAAAGGACGCGCGCCGATTGCCGTGGCGCCAGCGGTGGGATGCACGCGCGGCTCACCGTAGTCCGGTCGTCGCTCAGGCCTGGATGCGATCTCATCGCGCACGCCCTCGAACTCGCCGCGGCGCACGTCCGCGAGGTTCGCACGCTCGGGACGTGTCGCAGCGCGTTCGTACAGGTACACGGGGATGCCGAGCTCCTTGGCGGCGCGGGCACCTAACGCGTGAGCCAGAGCGATGCAATCGTCCATCGTGGAGCCTTCCAGCGGCACAAACGGTACAACATCGGTTGCCCCGATCCGCGGATGGGCCCCCTGATGCGTCGTTAGGTCAATCCGCTCGGCGGCGACCCGCATTCCGGCGAACGCCGCGTCCACTGCGCACTCTTTGGGTGCGACGAACGTGATCACCGACCGGTTGTGCGACGCATCCATCGAGACGTCGAGGACGACCACGCCATCGACAGCCGCAATGGCGGAGCGGATGGCTTCGACGACATCCTGGCGGCGACCTTCGGAGAAGTTAGGGACGCATTCTATGAGAGACATTAGGGCTAAGGTCGAAGGTCTAAGGTCTGAGGCGGTCCAAGACCCAAGCGTGCATGATGGGATTGCCTGCCACTACGCTTCCGTGCGCGACATCCTTCTCGACGCCATTCACATCAGTCACGATCCCTCCCGCCTCACGAATCAACAGCACACCGGCGGCGATGTCCCACGGTGAGAGCGAAAACTCGAAGAACGCATCAAAGCGACCGCACGCGACGTCGGCGAGATCGAGCGCCGCAGCACCGGCGCGTCGCAATCCGGCTGCCTCACGCGCCACTCGTTTGAACGCGTCGAGATACGGATCGAGGTGCTCCGGATCGCGAAACGGAAACCCGGTACCGATCAGCGCGCGCGACGGTTTTTCGATCTGCGAGACGCGGATCGCATTTCCCTCCCGAAAGGCACCCATTCCGCGCCGCGCATGAAACTGGATGTCGCGCGTCACATCGTGAACGACGCCAGCCTCCAGTATACCGTCCACCATGCACGCGATCGACACGGCGTACTGTGGATAGCCATGCAGGAAGTTGGTGGTGCCGTCCAAGGGATCGACGACAAACACGATCCCGTCGCGGCGCGTCTCGTCAGGCGAAAGCTCCTCGCCCACGATGGTGGCCATCGGGAAACGCCGCGCGAGAACCGCTCGCACGCGCTCCTCGGCGCCCGTATCGACCGTGCTCACGAAATCGGCGCGAGATTTCGGCCGCCAGTCAAGCTCCGCAAGGCGCAGCGACTGCTCCGCCACAAACGTGGCCGCCTCACGCGCCGCCTCACGACACGCGATCAAGGGGTCAGACTCCATGAAATCCGATGTCAGATATCGCGCTTCTTTTCATGGAGTCTGACCCCTTGATCGTTGATCGGCTTTCTATGCGCCGATAAGTTGGCCTCATGCCACGCATCTTCAGCGGCATTCAGCCGTCCGGCGAATTGCACATCGGTAACTATCTGGGCGCCGTCAAGAACTGGGTCGCGCTCCAGTACGAAATCGACTCGCTCATCTGCATCGTCGACTATCACGCGATCACGCAAGCGTTCGAACCCGCCGAGTTGCGTCGCCGCACGCACGAAATGGGTCTTTCTCTGCTCGCCGCCGGCATCGACCCGGAACGCACAATCCTGTTCGTGCAGTCACGCGTACCCGAGCATACTGAACTGGCGTGGGTCTTTAGCGCCGTCGCACCGGTGGGGGAGCTGGAGCGGCAGACGCAATACAAGGAGAAGGCGGCGCGGCAAGAGAGCGTGAACGCGGGGTTGTTGACATATCCGGTGCTGCAAGCGGCGGACATCCTATTATACAAAGCCGACACGGTTCCTGTCGGAGAAGATCAGCTGCAGCATCTCGAGTTGTCGCGCGAGATTGCGCGGCGCTGGAATGCGCGCTTCAAGGAAAACTTCTTTCCAGAGCCGCAAGCGCGCCTAACGCCGACGCGTCGCATCATGGGGCTCGACGGTCAAGCAAAGATGTCCAAGTCGCTCGGCAACACGGTGGGGCTGCTGGAAGATCCTCCAGCGATCTGGGAGAAACTCAGACCTGCTGTCACGGATCCGGCGCGGGTGAAACGCACGGATCCCGGAACGCCGGAGGTCTGCAACATTTACCATCTGCACAAAGCCTTTTCGCCGCCGGCCACGGTCGACCATGTGGCGACGCAGTGCCGCACAGCGGGGTGGGGGTGCATCGACTGCAAAAAGGTTCTCTTTGAGTCGATGAACGCGGAGTTGACCCCGATTCGGGAGCGCGCGGCCGCGCTGGCGGCCGAGCCGGGGAAGGTCAGCGAAATACTCGACGGCGGGGCGCAGCGTGCCAAAACAATGGCTCGGGCAACGATGCGCGAAGTCAAAGACCTAATGGGACTTACGTAGGCCGCTCAGGCGTTGCCTTAGGGCCGACGATTCGTCCTCCTCGCGGGCTCTGGGCGCGCACATCGGCGCGTCCCCCGATCGCCTTCATTCCCGCGAGTCGATGGAAAAGATCATCAAGGCTGCGATCGATCGCGGCGCGTCAGATCTGCACATCAAGGCCGGCGACGTTTTTCGCGCACGCATCGACGGAAAACTCGTCGCCATCACCAAACAGGCACTCACACCGGAACAGACGCGCGCCATCGCGCTGCGGCTCATACCTAACGAGGCCGCCCGGCAGAACGTCGACTCACTGCTGGACTACGACTGCTCCTGGGGGGCGGCGGGCATCGGCCGCTTCCGCGTCAATATCCTGAGGCAGCGATCCAGCTTCATGATCGTGATGCGGGTCATTCCGTTCAACATTCCGACGATTGCCGAGCTGTCGCTGCCGCAGGTCCTGGAGAACATCGCGCTTACCGAGCGCGGGATGGTGCTCGTCACCGGCGTGACCGGGTCAGGAAAGTCGAGCACGCTCGCGTCGATGATCCATCACATCAATCTGAACCTGCACAAGCACATCGTCACCCTGGAGCAGCCGATCGAGTTCCTGCACCGCGACGTGCAGTCGTCGATCACACAACGCGAAGTGGGCGTCGATACGGAATCATTCCGCGACGGCCTGCGGGCGGCGCTCCGTCAAGATCCGGACGTGATTGTGTTAGGCGAGCTGCGTGACGCCGAATCGATCGACACGGCGTGCAAGGCCGCTGAGACAGGCCACTTGCTGATGGCGACCGTGCACACACCTGATGCGCAGTCGACGATCATGCGCATGGTGTCGATGTTCCCGCCCGAAGAGCAGGACGTCGTGCGCATCCGGCTCGCCGAATCGCTGCACTCGGTGATCTCTCAGCGTCTGCTCCCACGCGTTGACGGCCGTGGACGCATCGTCGCGGCCGAAGTCATGATCGCCACACCGACGATCCGCGACCTAATTCTGGACGGGAAGCGTATCGGTGAGATCCGTGAGTTCATCGAAGAAGGACGCGACCAGTACGGCACGCAGTCCTTCGACCAGCACCTGGCTGACCTCGTGAACTCCGGGGTGATTACATTTGATGTCGCCGTTGCGGCTTCCAGCCGGCCCTCTGACTTCGAGCTGAAGATGCGTGTGCTGAATCAGACGGCTCCGAAGCCCAAGGCGGCGGCGCCATCGAAGCCTTCGGGATCCTCGAACGGCGCATCCACGGATCTGATCGAGGAGAGTACCGAGTGGCCGTACGTCAATTCCATGGAGTCTTCGGGCCAGTAACGACGCCGTTCAATGCGGCGGGCGACGTCGACGTAGCCGCGTTCGCCCATAACCTAACGAGCCACATCGCGGCCGGGCTCGACGGTGTGGTGGTGAATGGGTCGACGGGCGAGGCGGCCCTGTTGGAGGAAGCCGAGCGGGACGCCCTCCTGGAGACGGCGCGCAAGGCGATCGGACCGAAGCTGCTCATCGCCGGCACGGGTGGCGAATCGGCCCGCATGACGATCGCGCGGTCGCGTCGCGCAGCTGCGTTAGGCGCCGACGCCGTGCTGGTGGTCGCGCCGCACTACTACGGCGACAAGATGACACCGCAGGCGCTCAAGGCGCACTACGAGCGCGTCGCCGATGAGACCCCGATCCCGGTCCTCTTGTACAACATCCCCAAATACATGCACTTCCGGCTAGAGCCGGAGCTGGTGCAGCAGCTCGCTGGTCATGACAACATCATGGGGATGAAAGACAGCGCCGGGGACGTTGAGTGCCTGGCGCGCTACATGGCCGCGCAGGATGACTCCTTCAGCGTGCTCACCGGACACGGCGGCACGTGGCAGCAGGCACTCGCGTTAGGCGTGCGTGGCGGGATCCTCGCCGTGGCGCTTTTCGCCGCCGAGCTCACGCTCGCCGTGCGTGAGGCGATGCAGAACGGCAACGTCGATGAAGCTCGCGAGCTGCAGGAGCGTCTCACACCGCTCGCGCTGCAGATCGTCGGGAAGATGGGCGTCGCGGGCGTGAAGGCGGCGCTCGACGCCGTCGGCCTTCGCGGCGGACTCACGCGGCTCCCGCTGCTCCCGCTCGGCGCGATCGAGGCGGAGCGAGTGCGGCAGCTGTTGAACCAGTCGGCGGTGGCACAGACGGCCTAATAGCGCCGTAGTACCGACTCCATGAGCGTTTTCGTTCTGGGGTTGGTGCTCCTGGTCTGCCTGATCCTCGTCCCGCTCGGGCTTCCCGGGACGTGGCTGATGTTGGGTAGCGCCATAGTCTACGACATCGTCGTGACCGGTAACCCGATCGGCTGGTGGGCCATCGGGCTGGCAACCGGTCTCGCTGTGGTCGGCGAGATCTTCGAATTCACCGTAGCCGCCAAGTACACGGCCAGGTACGGCGGTTCGCGGCGCGCGGGCTGGGGAGCCATTCTCGGCGGGCTCGTAGGGGCCTTTGTGGGCGTCCCAGTGCCCGTCGTAGGGTCGGTGATCGGCGCGTTCGTCGGATCCTTTCTCGGAGCGCTGGTCGCGGAGTTTTCGCGCTCAGAGGCGACCACGGGCTCGGCGACGCGCGTGGCGACTGGCGCGCTCCTGGGCCGCGTCGTGGCGACGGCGCTCAAGCTGGCTCTCGCGTGCACAATGGTGGTAGTTCTGGTTTTCGGAGCGATCGCCTAGCTCGCGAGGCGGAACTCGAACCTGGGCGAACCGGCGTAACCGTAACCGGGGTCGGAAACCGGGCAACCGGGGTCGGATCTTGAAGTATTGGTCCTAACGGTTGCCGGCTGGGTCTTTTGATTGCGCCGCGTCCTGCGGACAGCGAGGATACAGCGCCTCGACCCGCATTCGAACGACCGGCCTCGCGCTTTTTAGATCATGTACTTCAAGATCCGACCCCAGGTGGTGGCGCTCTGCCTAACGGTGGGTGCGAACCTTGCCCAGCCACAGAGCACTATCGCGCTTGTCGGTGCGACCGTCATCGACGGCACCGGCGCCCCCGCGATGAGCGACGCGACCATAGTGATCCGCGGCAACCGCATCGCCGCGGTCGGTCCGCGCACCCGCGTGCAGGTGCCTAACGGTGCACGGGTCATCGACGCAACCGGCAAGTTCGTGACACCCGGT
>JBFMFA010000196.1:0-6228 GCA_040753195.1 Gemmatimonadota bacterium
CGCATGACACGGTCACGCGGCGCGCGTCAGCCAGAACTGTCAGCGCATCGCTCGCACCGACCACAGCAGGGATTCCGAGTTCCCGTGCGACAATCGCAGCGTGAGAGGTGCGACCACCGCGCGCAGTGACCACCGCCGCCGAACGCTTGAGGATCGGTTCCCAGTCCGGATCGGTCACGTCCGTGACGAGCACATCCCCCGCGCGGAAGTCTTCCAGGCGCGAAGTGTCTTTGATCACGCGCGCGGTGCCGGTCGCGATTTGATCACCGACGGCAAGGCCCTCCACGATAAGTCTGCCGCGTTCACGCACCTGGTAGACTTTGACGGTTGGCCGCCGTTTGGCGCTGTGCACGGTCTCTGGCCGAGCTTGCAGAATGCAAAGAGGCCCGCCGGGGCCGTTCTTCGCGAACTCGATATCCATCGGCGTCGGGCGTCCGAGCTTCTCACTGTAGTGATCTTCGATGGCGAGCGCCCACTTGGCCAGCTGCAAAACCTGCTCGTCGCTGAGACAGAAGCGGTTGCGCTCCTCGATCGGCACTTCACGCTGCTCGTGCGCTCGCGTGTCGCGATTGAAGACGAGGCGCAGTTCCTTCTTGCCGAGCTTGCGCCTAACGATGGACGGCTTCCCCGCTCGCAGCGTCGGTTTGTGTACCGTGTATTCGTCCGGCCCTACCCTTCCCTGAACGATATTCTCGCCAAGGCCGTAGATCGCGTCGATGAGTATGACGTCGCGGAAACCCGTCTCCGTGTCGAGCGTGAAGATCACGCCCGCCACCGACGCGTCGGCGGCGAGCATCTGTTGAACGCCAACGGACAGCGCGACCTCTTCATGCTTGAACCCCATGTCCTCGCGATAGCGAATGGCGCGGGCGTTGTACAAACTGGCGAAGCAACGGCGTACCGCTTCGACCAGCTCGGCTTCGCCGCTGACGTTGAGCAGCGTCTCGTGTGCACCGGCGAACGATGCGGTCGGCAGGTCTTCCGCCGTCGCCGACGATCGGACGGCCACTTCCAGCGCCGGCGACGCCGATCGCGTGCATAGCTCGTTGTAGGCGGCAGCCAGCTCAACGGCTATCTCGTTAGGCATCGGCGCCGACATGACCAGTTCGCGGAGGGTCGCACTGCTGCGCTCGAGGGCCGCAACGTCATCCTTTGCACGTTCTGCCAGCAGCGTCGTGATTCGTTCGGCAAGCTCATTGCGCCGCACGAATTCCCGGAACGCCTCGGCCGTAACGGCGAATCCGTCGGGCACGGGGACTCCGAGCGCGGACAGCTCGCGCCGCATCTCGCCGAGTGAGGCGTTTTTCCCGCCCACGAGGGGCACGTCGTCGATCGAAAGGTCGGAAAACCACTTGATCCAGCGCACCGCTGCTCCGCGATATGGGCTACTGGACAGTCTCCAAGACGGCGTGTGGCCGATGTCGGGAAACGCGGCCTTGGCCCGTCAGGTGACTCCGGACATAGGTCAACTTTACGCTTCCACCTTTGTTGCGCGAGGCTCGAGGTACGCGACAGCACCGTCCAAAGTGCCTAGCGCATTGTAGTCTGACTCCGGGACGTCCACACCGAGCGTTTTGTGCACTTCGATGACGAAGTTCAGGAAGTCGATGGAGTCGATATCCAGCTGCGCGCGCAGCGAAATGTCGCCGCGCAGACTCGTTAGGTCCGCTTCGGGGGCGATGCGCGACAGCAAGCTGAGCAATGTGGATCTGATCTCATCCTTGCTCACAGTGCCTCCGGCGCCTGCAATAGCCGTTCAACTTCGGCCAGGAAGAGTCCACCGTAGTGACCATCCGTCGCTCGGTGATCGGCCGCGAGCGTCACGGTGACCGCCTTTCGAGCACTGACAGTTCCGCTGCTCGCCCATGCTCGCTCGGTGATCTTGCCGAAGCCGACGATGGCGACCTGCGGCGGATAGATGACGCCAACGACGGTGGTCACTCCCTGATCGCCGAGGCTCGTCACCGTGATCGTTGCGTCTGTCATTTCGGACGCGCGCAGACCGCCACCGCGCGCGCGGGCCACGAGATCGCGCAGTGCAGCCATGACTTCGTCGAGACTTTTCTTGTCTGCGTCGTGAATCGCCGGGGCGATGAGTCCGCCGCCACGCAACGAGATAGCAATGCCGATGTGTATGCCTTCGCCGTGGCGAAACGTCCCGTCGATCCAAAACCCATTCAGATCGCGATAGCGCGTCAGCGCTGACGCGGTGGCTTTCACGGTGAGCGCTGATGGCAGCAAACGTTCGGTGACTGATCGCCGAGCGTTCTCTGCTTCCATCCACGCTAGCGCTCGCGAGAGATCAATGTCGGTCGCGAGGTAGTAGTGTGGGATCTCGCGCTTCGATCGAGTGACCGCCGCGGCAATTGCGCGCCGCATCGCTGCGCGTCCGTCGACCGCAGAGGGAGCTGGGGGACCGGCGAGCGCTTCCGACGGCGCGACCCTCGCCGCGCCAACTCGCTCGACGTCCGCAATCGTTATGGCGCCATCAGGTCCTGTTGCGCGGATCTGCGCGAGGTCAACGCCACGTTCCGTGGCGAGCTTGCGCGCCGCCGGGGATGCGCGCGGCGGCACCACGGGGGGCGAGAGTGGGTGCACTGGAGGTGTGGCGGGCGCGGGCGCGGCGCCTAACGTGGCAAGTACCGTCCCAACCGGTACACGCGTTCCTGTTTGCACCACGATCTGCGCCACGGGCCCGTCAAGCGGACTCTCTACGTCGAACGTTCCTTTGTCCGTTTCCACTTCAACGATGATGTCTCCCCGATGCACGATGTCGCCCGGTTTGATACGCCATTCGACGACGCGACCGTAGTCCATGTCGGCTCCGAGCGACGGCATACGAAATTCGGCCATCGGCCTACGCAGCGCGCGAGTACCGTCGCGGCGTAACGTCGTCGATCGCTGCGCGCCGCTGGCGGGGACGGAGACCGGTCTCCTGCATGGACCAAGGATGTTGGTGTGTGGACCATGGCGCAACTCATACGCCGCGCGGGCTCTGTCAGGGAATGGATCTCTACTCTGTACTCCCCAGCCTGTCGGAGTTCAGGAGTGCGTGTTGTCCGGCGATTGCGGGACGCGTGTAAAGCCTGCCTAACGAGTATCGTTTGTCACGTTAGGTGTCGTCCGCGCGCACGCTGGGTCGTTTCTCCACACTCGTGGGACGCAATTGTCGCCCGCGCCCAGATGACCGGTTGATGTCGTTCCCGCGTTATGCGCTCGTAACGCGCGCACGTGCCGCTTCTTACGTCATCCTGGCATCGCGTCACATGCATTCGTCACGTGTGGCGCGACTCTCGCTTTTCTGCGTGACGACGTCGATAGCCGATCACGCAGATCGCGCTGCCGTCGAATTCGCGGGTGGCGTAAGCACGCCAAGGAGGAGGTATGTCAACCCAATCACGAGTCGCGGCTCGATTGGCTGAGAGGAAGCGAGGGTACGCCCTCTTCCTCACGTTGCCGTTGGTCCTCGCAGCTGCGTTGATGTTTGCATGCTCGGACGACGATCCTGTACGCGCTGAGCACGAGCATACGCTCGCGTCAATCGCAGTGACGCCAGCGAATGTCACGCTGAAAATCGGTGAGGAAGCGACGATCACGGCGACCGGCAAGTGCGGTTGCGGTGATCCTGTCAATCCAGCCTATGTATGGGGGACCAGCGATGGTGCTGTCGTAAGCGTCACTGAGGCAGGAGTCATCAAGGCCGTTGGCCTTGGAACCGCTTCGGTCAACGCTTCGTCTGGAGGATTCTCCGCCGCGGTAACTGTCACCGTGCAGCCTGTTGGCTCTGCCATCGGTCCAGCGGGAGGCAATGTCGTTTCTTCCGATGGCAAGGTCGAGCTGGCAATTCCAGCGGGCGCGCTTCCCGCGCTGACGGACGTTGTGATCGAACCAGTTGCGGCGGCGATCTTCGGCGGTGACCCGAACTACATCGCCGGCACTGGTTATCTGCTCAAGCCCGACGGCCTGCAACTGCAGACACGCGCGCGCCTGCGCATTCACTACGACCCGACCAACATTCCGCCTGGCGTCTTCGCCGAGCAACTGCGACTACGCGAACGGGACCGCACGCAGAATCAATGGCGCGAAATGCAGCAGCAGCAGCTGATGACGCAAATGGTGCAGGCGGAAATCGATCGGTTTGGCGTCTTCGCGATTGTTGTGCAGCCGGTTGCAGGCAAGATGATTGGGCCGGCTGGTGGAACTTTGAGTTCATCGGATGGCAATCTGGAGCTCGAGATTCCGGCCGGCGCTCTGGCCGTTCCAACGGACGTTGTGATTGAGGCCGTGGACGCGACGGCGTTTGGTGGTGATCCTCGTTACATCGAGGGCACCGGCTATCAGCTGAAACCAGACGCGCTGCAACTGCAAGTTCGTGCGCGACTTCGAATCCGATACGACCCAGCGCACGTTCCGGCCGGCGTCTTTATGGAGCAGCTGCGGCTGCGCGAGCGTGATCGTGCGCAGAATCAGTGGCGCGAGACGCAGCAGCATCAGCTGATGACACACATGGTGCAGGCGCAGATCGAGCGCTTCGGACTTTACGCCATTGTCATTCAACCGGCAGTCGGCACGATGATCGGCCCCGCTGGTGGCACCGTAACATCGGCCGACTTCAACGTCGAACTGGAGATTCCGGCTGGTGCGTTGGATGTGCCTACCGATGTGATCATCGAGCCTGTTGACCCGGCGCTGTTCGCTGGAGACACGACATACGTCCCTGGCACAGGATACGAAATCGATCCAAGCGGCCTAACGCTTCGCGTACAAGCTCGACTGCGGATCCACTTCGATCCGGGCAAACTCCCGGCGGGAGTGCAGCATGACCGGCTTCGCATTCGCGAGCGTGACCGTCAGCAGAATCGCTGGCGCGATCCCGCGCATTGCACGTTAGGCCAAAACGAGATCTCGACCGCCGTGAACGCCTTCGGTCTCTTCGCAATCACTATTTCGCCGAAACCGGTTCCTGTGCCGACGACGATCTCCATTTCGCCGCAGATCGTGGACTTTTCCGTCGGTGACGTCATCCAGATGTCAGCGGTGGTGCTCGATGCTGACGGCAACGTGATGGCTGTACCGGTGACGTGGTCCAGCTCGAACACTGCGGTCGCAGTAGTCGACGCCTCTGGGCTCGTGACCGGTGTCGCTGAAGGCACGGCCAGCATCACAGCGTCGGTGGGTTCACTGAAGGCGAGTGCACCCACGAACGTGTCACGTCGGCCGGCATCGGTAACCGTGGTGCCGGCGACAGCTTCGCTGAATGTCGGCGGAACCGTGCAGCTGAGCGCAGAAGTTCGGGATGCGGCGGGCAATCTGATTACCCGCAGCGTAACGTGGCAGAGTAGCGCTGCTTCCATCGCGACGGTGAGCAGCGGGCTCGTTACCGGCGTAGCGCCGGGGACTGCAACGATCACCGCGCGCGTGCAGAATGTGAGTGGCTCGGCAGTAGTGACGGTGAATCCGCCGGTTGGGACCGTAACCATAGCGGCCAGTGGAAACGAACCACTCGAGGTAGGACTCACTCGTCAGCTCTCCGCTACGGCCACCGACGCGAACGGACAGCCCATTACCGTCACGTTCACATGGTCGAGCAGCAATACCGCGATCCTCACCGTCGATCAGACTGGTTTGGTGAAGGCCGTTTCGCGCGGAACTGCTTCGATCAGAGCAGCGGTTGGATCAGTGTACGACGAGGTTGAGATCAAAGTTGTGGGCGAGACAACCGTGACGGGGAATAACGCCTCCGTTCCGCTAGTGTTTGCGGATGGCATCGGCGTCACGGGACTTCCGGTCGCTACCGACCCTGGTGTCCGGCCGACAACTGCGGAGAACATCATCGTCGACGTGCTCCCCTTCTGGTGGTCGGGGAACGTAGCCGACTAT
Organism: Gemmatimonadota bacterium; assembly: GCA_040753195.1. Classification (GTDB taxonomy): domain Bacteria; phylum Gemmatimonadota; class Gemmatimonadetes; order Gemmatimonadales; family Gemmatimonadaceae; genus DASYRX01. The sequence continues at coordinate 5,881 of JBFMFA010000196.1, forward strand.
GGGACTTATTACCTGCAGCAGGGCCCGAATACGTGGCGGCCGGAGATAGTCGACGGCACGGGCCAGGGTGCGTACAGCGCAAGCATCTACTGGGGTGACAACCTCACGGTGCGCACGTGGAGCGCTTCGCGTCCGATTCGTGTCGAACAGGCGTTAACAGAAACGTCGATGTCGCTGCTCGGGTACAACATGACGTTCCTGTACGGCGATGGCGCGACGGAGATGTACGGAACGAATGGCACCACGTCGTCCATGTCGCCGCTTATTTACACAACGGGAGCCACGCTGATCGTCGAGAGGCTCGATGGTCCTGGTGGACGCGTAATAGGCACCGCAGTGAATACGGCG
>JBFMFA010000197.1:0-6213 GCA_040753195.1 Gemmatimonadota bacterium
TATTCGCCGAGTCGATCATCGCCAGCGATCGTTCGCTCCACCCCCACTGCGCTTTGCCGACCGCTTTGTGGTGATTGATTTGCGCCGGGATATTCGCTTCACGGGCGATACGAATCGTTTCGGCGATGGACTGCAGCAACCCTGACTGCTCGTCGCGCATGTGCGTGACGTAAATCCCCTTATGCTGACTGGCCACCTTGGCCAACTCAATGACCTCCTCCGTCTTGGCGTAGAACGCCGGGACGTATAACAGCCCCGTCGACACCCCTAACGCGCCCTGCTGCATCGTCGAATCGACGAGCGCGCGCATGTGATCCAGCTCCTCGGCGTTAGGCGCTCGATTCTCGAGCCCCAATACGCGAGTGCGTACCCAGGAATGGCCCGCAAAGAACCCGACATTGGGCGCGATGTCCAGAGCGCGCGCGTAGGCATCCAGCGGCCACGGCTGATCACCGCTGTGCAGTGACGCCAGGATCGTCGTGATGCCTTGCCGCAGAAAATTCTCCGCCAGCGGGTAGCGGTGGATGTTCGTAGCGATGTGCGCGTGGTTGTCGATGAATCCAGGTGCCACGACCTGACCGTCGGCGTCCAGGACGATGCGCGCCGTTGTGGAGTCGATTGCTGCGTCGCGCGCGATGCGCGCAATGCGGCCATCCGCAATGGCGACGTCGGCGCGATACCCAGGCGCCCCGGAGCCATCCACGACCGTTCCACCGCGAATGAGAACATCGTATGCCGGCGCCGACGCTGTCTGCGGCGCGCACGCAGCCGCGATGAACACGACGCATAACGAGCGCACCATCATGCGGACTCCGGGAAGGCAAGTTGAACGAGGCGTGCAAGTACGTCGCAGGCCGTCCCCGTTAGGTGAATCACATTCGCGGCGCGTCGTTGGCCTTCCATGTTCACATTGACAACGGCTACGAGGGCGCCACGCTCAGCGGCCAACCACGGCAAGGATGCGGCCGGCTGAACCAGGTTCGACGTGCCGACGGAAAGAAAGACGTCGCACGTCGCCGTGACCTCGAAGGCGCGCTCCAGCGCCGCTTCGGGGAGCATCTCGCCGAACCAGACGATGTCCGGTCGGAGCATGCTGCCACAGCCGCAATACGGTGGAAACGGGGATTCGGCCGGACTCCATGTGCGCACAGCGCGGCAACTGGTACAGCGCGCCCGGCGGATGGCTCCGTGCAACTCGATCACGTCGCGCTGCCCGGCGGCTTCGTGCAATCCGTCGACGTTTTGCGTGATGACGACGGTCTCGCGCCGCGTCTCCAGGGTCGCGAGCCCTCGGTGTCCAGCGTTAGGCTTCGCCGCGTCGACCGGAGTACGCCGCGAGCGATACCACTCCCACACGAGGACCGGATCGCGTCGAAAGGCTTCGGGCGATGCCACGTCCTCCGGCCGGAAGCGCGCCCACACCCCTTTTTGCGCGTCGCGGAATGTCGGGATCCCTGATTCCGCGGAGATCCCCGCACCAGTCAACACCACGACGCGCCCAGCGGCGCGCAGTCCGTCGGCGACGCGGTCGACGTCGCCGCGGGCACCGACGTCAGACGTCGCCGCGCTTGGCTGCCGCAATGAGGTTCTCTGCCGCGCGAAAGGCGAGCGCCTGGATTGTCAGCGTCGGCTGTCCGCGTCCCGATGTCACGAAGGAACTGCCATCGACGATGAAGAGGTTCTTCACGTCGTGCGCGCGGTGGTACTTGTCGACGACGGAGCGCGCTGGGTCGTTCCCCATACGGCAGGTGCCTAACAAGTGGAATCCCGCTCCCGGATCTTCGCTGATCGGCAGCCGCCACACCTCCAGAGCACCTGAAGCCTGCAGCAGCTCCACGCTGCGGTCCTGGATGTATTGCATCAGCCGGATGTCGTTCTCGTGCTCCTTGTACGTCACGCGCATTGCGGGAACGCCCCAGGCATCTTTGAGTGACGGATCGAGATCGATGCCGTTGCTTTCGACCGGGAGCGTCGACGTATGCGTGAGCGCGATGAGCGAGTGCGCGTAATAGTCCCGCAGCACGCGCTTCAATCCAATCCCCCAACGCGGCATGTCGGGGGGACCGTTGAAGAACGTCCACAGAAACGGACCGGAGCCACCACGCATGTCGATACCGGCACCCCCGGCGATTCCTAACGATCGCGGCAGCTCATAGTCGTGCAAGACAATGCGCGAGACCGGTGCGCCTTTGTACGCGTTGACTTCGTGTTCGTAACGCGCCCCGGCGATCGTGCCGGCGTTGAACATGAGATTCTTTCCAACGAGGCCGCTCGAGTTGGCGAGACCGTTCGGGAAGCGATTCGATGTCGACAGCAGCAGCAGCCGCGCCGATTCGGCGCCGTTGGCGCTCAGCACGACGGCCTTGGCGAGCTGACGTTGCTCGCGCTTCTGCCGGTCGAAGTACACGACGCCAGTCACGCGGCCCTGTGCGTCGCTTTCGATCCGTGTGACATAGCTGTTCGGCCGAATCTCGCAGCGACCGGTCTTTACGGCATCGGGGATCATCGTGAACAGCGTGCTCGACTTCGCGCCCCACTCGCAGCCAAAACCCCAGCAGAAGCCGCAGCTCATGCACTGCGATCGGCCGCGGTAGGGCCGCGAGGCGATCGCCATCGGCGCCGGCTGAGCGAGCCACCCCAACTTCTTTGCACCGACTTCCATGAGGGCGCCGGGGCCGGTGATCGGGAGCGCCGGCATCGGATACGGCCGGCTCCGCGGAGCGTCGTTAGGGTTCACGCCGGCCTGCCCGGACACGCCGACCTCCCACTCCGCGCGCGTGTAGTAGGGCTCGAGATCGGCATATGTGATCGGCCAATCGTCGAACGATGTACCGGGGACGCCGCCCTTGCGCGACTTCTCGATAAAGTCGATTTCGCGGAAGCGCCAATAGTTGGCCGCGAAGTGCACGGAGCTGCCGCCGACCATTTTGGCGTATATCAGGTAGTCGCGCTTCTGCGCCTCAGCGTTAGGCGTGAGCCGATGCGTCTGCGGGCGCTCCGCGGGATTGCCCGTGTATTTGCCGAGGACCATCACCTCGAAGTCGTCGTGATGGAAATCGGAGCGCGTGAGATACGGCCCCTGCTCCATGACCACGACGGAAAAGCCGGCGCGCGCGAGCTCGCGCGCCACCACACCTCCGGCAGCGCCGGAGCCGACGACGACGAAGTCGACGGAGCGCCCTTGCTGCAACGCAGGTCCCAGCAGGCTGCGATCGGTCACGCGTCCCCTCCCGCCCGTCGCCTAACGCCGGGGCGATCATAATATCCGAACGGCGACGTATACGTCGGTGATGGATCGTGCCGAACCAACTTCCAACCAACGAGGTTGCGGTTGCCGCCGTATTTCTGACTCGACAGCACGCCGCCCAACGTGAGGGTTCGCATCAGGTCGAAGAACGGCGTCGTTTCGCGCGCATGCAGCAAGGTATCCTGCTCATCGTTCGTTAGAGCGACGAAGTCTCGCGCGGCCGGGTGTTTGGCCGTCGTGTCTTTAGCGAGTGTGGCGAGCCCGTCGCGCAACACGCCGCGCAGGTCCGCGGGGAGGTGCCGCGCGGCGATGCGGTCCATGAAGTAGACCGCACCCGCTTCCCGCGCGCCGGGCGTTCCGTCATCGTTCGGGAGAATACGGGCCGCGACTCCCTCCGCCACGCGCGCCTCGACGGCCGTGAAAAACTCAAACCGCCGCTGCTGCTCGGTGAGCGCGTGCTGCGCGTGCGCGGCCGCGTCTTGTACCGCACCGATGCTGTCGGCAAACCACAAGGCGCTCGCTCCACCTCCCAGAGCCAGGAGGAAGCTGCGCCGCGTTGCACTGTTTTCCATGTGTCCTTCGTGACGTGGGCGTGGATATTGAGCGGTCACGGACTGCGGCTACAAGCTCACTGGTTCATAGCCTCCTGTCCAGCACAGCGTTGGCCGGTAGATTCGGGGCATGTCACGACGCAAAGTTCGAGTTGCCGTGTTAGGCGCGGGTGCATGGGCGAAATTCGCGCATCTCCCGGGGTACGTGCGCGATACGCGGTGCGAAGTGGTTGTCGTGTGCGATCCGCAACGCCAGCTGGCGGAAGAAGCGGCCAATACATTCGGCATTCCTGAGATCGCCGCGGATCACATGAGCGTGGTGTCACGCGATGACATCGACCTCATCGACGTCTGCACGCCGAGCGCGACGCACTTCGAACTGGCTTGGGCGGCCCTGGAGCACGGGAAGCACGTGCTGTGCGAAAAGCCTGTCGCGTTCGATTTTCGCGATACCGTGCGTGCGCATCAGCTGGCGCAGGCGAAGGGTCTCAAGACGAAACTCGGTTTCACGTTTCGTTATGCACCCGCGATGCGCTACATGAAGGCGCTCATCGACGAAGGGTTCGTCGGCGAGCCATACATTTTCAACGGATACGAGCAGAATTCACAGTGGATCGACCCCAAGACGCCGTTGCGGCAAGTCGATCATACCGCTGACCAGTCGGTGCTGCACGTTTCGTCGCTGGAAGGGTACGGCGCACCGATCATCGACCTCGGCATGTGGTTCGTCCGGAGCACGTTTGCCAACGTCGTGGGCACGATGCGCAACTTCGTTCCGGAGCGCGTGGTGCGAGCGACGGGCCAGATGATGCGCATGAACATCGACGACGGGGACATCTTCATCGGCGAGTTCGCCAACGGCGCGTTAGGCTCGGTGCAAACGAGTTTCGTGACTGTGGGCAACTATCCGGGGCTGGAGGCCCGTGTGTACGGAAGCGAAGGCGCGATCATATGCCGCCTGGTGGAGGAAAGTGGGATCTGCGAGACCCTCAAGGTGGCCACAAAAGACGCGGTCGAGTTTCGAGAGATCGAGGTGCCGCAGCGGTTCTATCCTCCTGGCGGTTCGCCGCGCGAGTCGTGGCGCACGCTATTCTACGCGAATCTCGTGTCGTCATTCATCGGAGAGATCCTCGACGGCGGCGGCGAGAACGAAGGGGACTTCGGTGACGGCGCGCGCGTACAGGAGGTGATCAACGCCGTCGAAGTGTCGTTTCGGCAACGTCGTTGGGTGAGTCTTCCTCTCGCCTAACGCCACGCGCTGCGTGACTGCGCTCGATCGGTTCTTCGAATCGTACTACAGACTGCGGCCCGTGAATGCCACGTTCACAGGGGTGCATGAATACGATGATCGACTGCCGGATTGGTCACCGGACGGTCTGAACGCGGCCGCGGCTGAGATGGCCGAGCTGCGCCGTGCTTTGGCCAGCGACGGCCGGCTGACGTTAGGCGCCGATGTACTTGCCGGTCGCGATTGGGACCAGATCGATCGCGTCCTCGCCGATGCCTTCCTGGACATTCAGATCGCGGAGCTGGAAAGCGGTCATTTTCAGCGTGGCAATCCGTCGCTGGCCGTCGGCGAAGCGCTGTTTGGTGTCATTTCGCTGATGACGCGACCGTTCGCCGAGCTCGACGCGCGTATGGAGCGGGCGCGCAGGCGCCTCGCCGCGATCCCGGAGTTCTTTGCGGGCGTGATGCAGACGCTGGAGGCGACGCCCGCCATCCCCGTCGCCTGGGTCGAACGCGCGTTGCGTGAATGCGAAGGGGGGCGCAAGCTGCTGACAACGGGGATCGACATCTGGCTCGCGTCAGAAAAAGCTCACCCGTCTCTGGCTGTTGACGTTAGGCGCGCGGCGGACGCGGCCGCGAATGCGCTCCTCGGTTTTCGCGAACGCCTCACGACCTTTCCCACGCGCACGAACGGCTATGGCGCCGGGTCGGACTTCCTCGACAAGCTGTTGCAGCGCGGTCACCTCGTCGATCGGCTGTCCGTCGAGCTATGCGAGGACGCCAATCGGGAACTCGACGTCGAACGTCGGGCGCTCGACGACACGGCACACGTGGTGCTGCGCGGCGGGTGGAAAGAGATCCAGGCCCGCTTGGCGGACCTGCACCCCGAGCCTGACGAGTTCTACGGAGCCTTCGGCGAAACGTGGCGCGCGTGCCGCACACTCGCGGTGCGCCGCAACGTGCTCACGTGGCCCGAGGACTGGAGTATCCGATACGTGCCCATCCCTGAGTGGACTCGTCAGGCAGCGCCGTACCTCTACTACCTGTTTTACCGCTCGCCGGCGCCGTTCGACACGCTCGCCATCCATGACTACGTGGTGACGCCGGTCGAAAGCGTGGAAGATGAACAAGCGGAAGAGCGTTTTCGGCGCGCGTGGAACGACTCGACGATCAAGTTGAATCACGTCG
>JBFMFA010000198.1:0-6199 GCA_040753195.1 Gemmatimonadota bacterium
TCGGTCAGTCCGCTGCGTGCTCCGTCGCGATGCGTGATCACCACGCGCAGCCGCTCGGTTTCGGCGCGATTCAGCAGCACGCGGTTCACACGATTGCCTTCTGGGGCTGCAGGCGCTCGCTCTCGCTCCTCGAGCGGAGCCCACGCGTTGCTTTCCCAGCGCAAGAGTGCGTATGACGCCGGCACGCGAATGGAATCGCCGTCATCGATGAAGTGGAGCGCCACCTCGTCGACAGGCCGCACGACACCAAAATACAAATCGAGCGTGTCGGAAGCGTTAGGCGTTGGCGCACGCGCCGCCACCCAACGATTGGGTGGTTGCGCATCATACCACGAATGGCCGTCGATGAGATAATGTGCTGGCGCCTGTGGTTCGCTGGAGCTCGCCGAGACCATCGGATAAGGCCCGCGTCCGTTGTTCACGGCGAGGTTCACGGGCCGGTCGATGGCCGCAAGCACTGGTGCAGGGCCGAGGTCGGCGATGATCCGCTGCATGGAATCGCTGCGCGCGATTGCGCGCCCGTCGGCCCACAGGGAAAGCCCACGACCGCGCCCGTACCGCTGGCCCGTGCGATCCCACACGATATCGACCAGGCGGCCGCGATATGACACATCGTTCAGTAGGAACCAATCCCACTCGTTAGGCGCCAGCGGATTCACTTCCAGCTGGTTGTCGTCGCGGGGGCGCAGGCCCACCAGTCCCGTGATCACCAGATCCGCAAAGCTCGAGTGGAAGTAGTGCTCGCTGTGGTAATACGTGTCGTGCCCGTCCCACGAACCGGTAAATGGGTCGGACGCCTCGGCGATGTATGGACGCCCCGCCTTGCGTTGCGCCGCGGCGTATTGCCGCAGAAGGCTGTAATAGTCAGCGCGCGATACGAACGACTGCTGGTACTCATTCAGCAGGTTGGCCATCGCCGTGAGCGTCTGCGACGTTGCATACGGCCACGCGTTGCCGCGCCAAACGCAGCATGTGCGCGAGACGGCGAACAACGGATCACTGCGCTCCGCTGTTGTGGGTCCGAATGGTGCCGCGAAATGTGCTGTGTCCATCAGGAACCGCCACGCGCCCTCGTATCCACTGTCCGGGAGACTGAACTGCCATGGCACATAGCCTAACAACTCGCGACCGTGGCGATCGCCGGCATAGCGCCCCGATTCATACGTAAGGTCGAAGCGCTTGATCCCGTTCAACTCGTTATGCGCGTATTGGTGCAAAAAGAAACCCCGCCGCTCATCCCACAGCTCGTCCTGGACGCGTTTCTTGAGTGCGGCGGCGCGCGCGGCATAATCGCGGGCCGTTCCGCTGTCGCCTAACAAGGCCGCAGCGCGCGCGATGGCGCGCGCGTCCGCGAAGAGGTAACTGTTGAGCGTGGGTCGGAAGCCAGAGGCGCCGCTTACCGTATCGGCCGTCTGCATGGCATTAATGCCCACCTCCATACCGTCGTGCAGGCCGTCCCAGTGGAACATCTTGTGCTCGGCGTCCCAGTGCTCGCGCATCCACCCGTCGTACTGCGCGAGCATGTGCGGATAGACGGTGCGCAGGAACGTGGTGTCGCCGGTGACGAGGTACGTCGCCCAGACCGCGTCACCGTACCAGTTGCTGTAGCTACGCGGTTGTGCGCCAGACACCTCTAACCAGTAGCGCGCAAAGTCGTCAGCGATGCGGCGGTCTCTCAGCCAGCGCACTTCATATAGTTGGTGGCCCAGCGGACAACTGATGGCACCATAGGCGCCAGACCAGAATGGCCGATCGATGAACTCGGTGAATGTGTAACCCGTCTCGGGAGCGCCGTATGTTAGATGGCGCGTAACCAGCTCCCAGCGATAGTACCATGTCGCATCGAGCTCTGTGTCGGGCGACTCGAAGTACGGGATGTTCCGTTCATACCAATCGAAGTCGCGATTAACCAACCACTCGTAGCTCGCGAGGCGCGCACGCAGGTCGGGCGCCGCTCCCTCCTTCGCGCATGCAAACGAGGACAGGCAGATGCCGATGCCGGCGGCGGTGAGACCCACCGCGCGGCGCAAAGACAGTGGACGCATGTGGACAGGTAAGTTCCGCGCCGGAAGCGAAGCCGCAACCTTGCCGGCGCGTTTGCGCGGGGGATCTTATGCCCGACCCATACCGGGCCGCCTCATGCCGACTGTCGTCCTGCAGCCGATCGACTACCTCGTTATGCTGGCCTACTTCGCCGTGGTGTTAGGCGTGGGTTTCTGGGTGCGTGGCGCAGTGCATACGTCGGAGGACTTTTTCATCTCGGGCCGAGCGCTTCCGGCCTGGGTCACCGGCCTGGCCTTCCTGTCGGCGAACCTTGGCGCGCAGGAAGTCATCGGGATGGGGGCATCGGGCGCCAAGTACGGGATCGCAACGAGCCATTTCTATTGGATAGGCGCAATACCAGCGATGGTCTTCGTGGGCATCTTCATGATGCCGTTTTACTACGGCTCCCGCGCGCGTTCAGTCCCCGAGTATTTGCGGCTGCGCTTCGACGAGAAGACACGCGGCTTCAACGCCGTCTCCTTTGCGGCGATGACCGTCTTCTCGTCAGGCGTTTCGCTGTACGCCATGGGGAAGCTGCTGAACCTGCTGCTGGGGTGGTCCTTCATCACGAGCGTGCTTGTGGCCGCGGCGATCGTGCTGGCGTACACGCTATCCGGGGGCCTAACGGGTGCGGTTTATAACGAGGTGCTGCAGTTCTTTCTGATCGTGATGGGTTTTGCGCCGCTGGCGTGGCTTGGGCTGCGCGAAGTCGGCGGTTGGTCCGGGCTGGAGCAGCGGCTCGACCAGGTCGCCATTGCGAGTGGTTACCAAGCCGGCGCGTGGACAGAGAGCTGGAGCCACATGGGTAACGCCGCGGCCAATCCGGTGGGTGTGGAGTGGTTCGGGTTGGTGATGGGACTTGGATTCGTTCTCTCGTTCGGATACTGGTGCACGGATTTCCTCGTCGTGCAGCGCGCCATGGCCGCCGAGTCGATGGCATCAGCGCGGCGCACGCCGCTGATCGCTGCGTTCCCGAAGATGCTGTTTCCGGCGATGGTGATAATTCCCGGCATGATCGCGCTCGTGGTGATGCCCGCGAGCGGTGAGAACGGCGGCATGGGTCTGGTGCCGCCGAAAATGGATCCGGCGACCGGCGCCGCGATGCTCGACGCAGCTGGACGCGTTGTGCTCGACTATGACCTGGCGACGCCGATGATGCTCGCGCACTTCTTCCCCTCGGGCCTCCTGGGACTGGGCCTAACGGCACTGATGGCGAGTTTCATGAGCGGCATGGCGGGAAACGTCACGGCGTTCAACACCGTCTGGACGTACGACATCTACCAGACGTGGATCCGGCCCGGCGCGAGCGACCGGCACTACCTGCACATCGGTCGCCTAACGACCATCCTTGGGGTCGCGGCGTCGGTCGCTGCTGCGTTTGTGGCGGCCAGCTTCAACAACATCATGGATTTTCTGCAGCTGGTGTTCGCCTTCGTGAACGCGCCGCTCTTCGCGACCTTCGCGCTCGGCATGTTCTGGAAGCGGGCGACGGGTCTTGGTGCGTTCACGGGACTCGTCGCCGGCACCTTGGGCGCTGCCGTGCATCATGGTTTGTCACTGGCGCGCGGTGCCGTTCCAGGCGTGAAGGGAGGTTATCTGGCGCCAGTCCTCGAGTATCCAAGCGAGCTGGCCCAGACGTTCTGGACGGCGATCATCGCGTGGACGACGTGCTTTGTTGTTACGATCGCGGTGAGTCTCGTCAGTCGACCGCGCCCGGAGGAGGAACTGCGCGGCCTCGTCTACGGTTTCACCGCGATGCCGGATGATCGGGGTGCGCACTGGTACCAGCGCCCGGCGTGGTTGGCTGTGCTGGTGTTGGCATGTACCGTGGCTCTCAACGTGGTGTTCTTCTGATGAGTGACGTTTCCGATCTCGACGTGCGCATACCGATCGGCGCGCTATTGAGTGTACTCGGCGTGCTGCTCGTTGGGTGGGGTTTGCTGACATGGGGGGACGATGGCACCCAGCCGACCGGAATTCCGATCGTGCCGCTGTGGGGGGGCGTCATGGTTGTGCTCGGCGCAATCCTGCTAGGCCTGGCTCGGGTTCGTCGGCACCGCTGACGCGCCTAACGCCGCGAAACGTCTCGCACCCATTGGGCGTATCCACTACGTGACCAATCCGCCGGCGGAATTCCTCGACCTACAAGCAGCTCTGGCTGGCGAGTATTCCCTCCAGCGCGAGCTCGGCCGTGGCGGCATGGGGGTCGTGTACCTTGCGCGCGATGTTCAGCTGGATCGCGACGTCGCGATCAAAGTTCTTCCGACGCACCTGGCGCGCGACTCGGCGGCTCGCCAGCGGTTTCTGCGAGAGGCGCGCATGGCTGCCGGGCTTTCGCACCCCCACATCGTCCCGATCCATCGCGTCGGCGAGGCCGGACGGTTCGTCTTCTTCGTCATGAGCTATGTGGAGGGAGAAACGTTAGGCGAGCGCCTGCGCACGCGCGGGCCGCTGCCACCAGCCGAGGCGATGCGCGTTCTGCGCGAGGTGGCGTGGGCGTTGGCGTATGCCCATGGGCGCGGCATCGTTCACCGGGACGTAAAGCCAGACAACATCCTCCTCGAGGCAGCGACGGGACGCGCGCTGGTGACTGACTTTGGCATCGCGCATGGGGGCGCAGAGGCGGCTGGCGCCTCCGACTCGGGGAAGGTGATAGGGACCGCCCACTTCATGAGCCCGGAGCAAGCCGCGGGGGAGCCGATTGACGGTCGCAGTGATATATACTCGCTAGGCGTCGTCGGATATCTCGCCGTCAGCGGCCGTCTGCCGTTCGAAGCATCGAACGTGCCTGCCATGCTGGTTCGTCAAGCGACGGAGCAGCCCGCGAGCGTGTCGCGTGCGGCGCCGGGCCTGCCAATGTCGTTAGGCGCGGCGATTGACCAATGCCTCGCCCGAGATCCCGGCGAACGCTTTGCCGACGGTGAGGCGTTGGCTGCGGCGCTTGCTCCGGCGGACGTGCGCCCCGCGCTTCCGCCGACGCTGCGCGCGTGGCTCAGTGCGCGAAATCCACTCCTCGTTCCATACATGGCCTGGTCCGGGGCGTTCGGCACGTTGACCCTTGCCAACCTCGCGGCCTGGCTCGCTGGACGGCGGCCCGCCGGAGTAGGCGACATCTTTCTTCTTTCCGCGATCACCGCGCTGCCGCTCGTCCCCATCGTCGGCTTTCACCTCAATCAGGCATACCGCCAGTTTCGCGCGGGGCACTCACTCGCGGACTTACGCGAGGCACTGGAGGTCGCACGGCGCGAGCGGGCCGAGACGGAGGCGGTCGTTAGGCAGGATGCCGAGCCACGCTCGCATCGGCTACTGCGAATCGCGACGATCGGCTCGGCTTCGTGGCTCGCGGTCACGTTTGGGCTCGCCATTCGGGGCATCATCCACGAGAACCGCTCCGGGTTCCTGTTGTTTCTGGCTCCCGTCCTCAGCACGATGGCGCTCGGGGCGCTGAGCAACGCGCTCGGCGTCCAGTTCATTCCCGATAGAGTTCGCAACTGGTGGCAGGCGGGCATTCGCGATCGACTATGGAACAGCCGGCTCGGCGCATGGCTCGCGCGCCGACTCGGCGCACCGGAACGTTCGAAGGCGTTAGGGGCTGGCGCGTTCCGCGCGACTGAAGTGGCGTTAGGCGTCGCCGCCGGAGAACTGTTCGGCGCGCTGCCGTCGGCATATCGCGAACAGCTGCATGAATTGCCCGAGATCGTGGCGTCGCTCGAGGCGCGCGCGGCGGAAGCGCGCGCCGATATGGAGGTCGTCGCTGCACTGGCCGTATCAGAGGCAGACGCCGAGTTACTGGCCGCACGACGCGTAGCGGCCAAGGAGCGTCTCGCCGACGCGGTTGCCGCCCTCGAGAGCATCCGTCTTGACCTGTTGCGCCTGCACGCCGGAGCCAGCGATCTCGCTCCGCTCACCACAGTGATGGATGACGCACGGCGTGCGGGCGAAGACATGAAGCGACTCGCGGACGCTCAGCGCGAGGTCGAGGACACCACCGGCCGGAGTCAGGGGTCGCGGAAGATTCCGACGCCTGCCTAGTTAGGCGTCGCTTGCGGGCGAGGCAATCCTTACCTCTCGAGCCTGTACCCCGGGTCGACAGCCGGTCGTTTTGGTGCGTTCGCGACGTACCAACCCGGTAGGTACAAACACCCCGCCCTCTTCG
>JBFMFA010000199.1:0-6189 GCA_040753195.1 Gemmatimonadota bacterium
GCCTAACAAGTGACTGAAGGTGCGCCTGTCGATGTGTACGTGCTCCAGTGACGATGGCCTCTCGTTCATGGCATCCTCTCTGTCTGCCCGATCCGATGCTGCGGCATAGCGTCAGCGCGCACCTATTGTACGCTCACGCTCCACGAAAGCCTAATCGACACCGCACCCTTCTGCGTCGCCTCATCTGCGCACCCTGGACTTCGTCAGACAGGCCCGGAGCGGCGCCGCCAGGTTGCCGCGCCTCGCAACCTCTACGCGCTCAAGACCGAGCCACTCCCGCATAAGCTCCAACTCCCGCATGAGATGCGGGGCGACCTTCTGCGCGCTCTGGGCTCGTTCCACGAAGGCGCCCTGCACCAGCAGCGCGCCGCGCCGGCGATCTGCTTTGAGGTCGCAGCGGCCAACGAGCGTGTCGCCGAGCAGGAAGGGGAAGACGTAGTAGCCGTACACGCGTTTGGGAGCCGGCGTGTAGATCTCGATCGTGTACTGCATGCCGAAGAGGCGTTCGATCCGGCTGCGCTCCCAGACGAGGGAATCGAACGGCGTGACGAGCGCGCGCGCATTCATCGATCGCGGTGTTTTGGCGTTAGGGTCCTGATACGCCGGCTCTTTCCAGCCTTCAACCCGCGCGGGGAGCAGGCGCTGTTCTTCTACGAGTTCCGCGACGAGGCGTTTGCCGATGGGTTTGGAGCGCTTGCCAGCAGGGCCCGTTAGGCGCTCCCAGCGTGGGACGCGCGGTGACCGGTCATGCCACGCATCGGTGTAGAAGTAGTTGGTGATGTCGCGATACGTCCCGACGCCTAACGCCGCTGCCGCGAGGCAGATGAGCCGCTTCATCGCTTCCTCTCGTGGCAGCGCCGGTGCATCCAGCGCCGACCGCGGTATCACGCGCTCGGCAACGTCGTAGAGCCGCTCGAAGCCGCGCCGACCCGCGATCGCCACCAATCCGGCGTCGTAGAGGTGTTCAAGCGTTGCCTTTCCGTTCCCGCTCGCCCACCAGCTCCACCATCCCTTCTGTCGCTGCCCCGGATCGCGCAGCTCACCAGCCGCGATTGGACCACGCTCGGCGACCTCCTCATACACCCGCGCCATGTACGCGCCGCCGGCGGTACCCATGTATGCACGCGTTTCCTCCGCGTGCATGCGGTACCTAACGAGCGGGTACAGCGACACGGGCAAGAGGCAGGCCGCATGGCCCCAGTACTCGAATAGCTCGCGCTTCTTGTAGGCGAGTGTGTCGATGGCGTCCATCGGATACGGTCCCAGTCGAGCGAACGCCGGGACGTAGTGTGCTCGCGCCAGCACGTTCACCGAATCGATCTGAAAGGCGTGGATGCGTCCGGCGAGGTTGCGGATGTGGGCTAGTGTCACCTTGGGCCGCCGCTCGCCGAATCCCTGAGCGGCAATCGCGAGGCGCCGTGCTTCGGCTATGGAGAGTGCGTTAGGCATGCGAGCGCTAATCTACTGTACGGCCGCGTCCACCGATCAATAGGCATGAAAATCGCCAGTCGTTCCCCTTCTAGCCGATGCCGGCGGTGCTAAGATTCCTGCCGCCTCGCACAGTAGACCTCCCCCCCATGCACACTCGCCATTCCCTGCGGAACGTCCTGCTCGCTGCCCTTGTCGGTTGCGCGACGCCCGGGACGGACGCTCCCGCCGTCGCGAGAAACTACCTGTACCTCTGGACTGCCTCGGCCGACTCGCTGCAGGCTGATTTTCTGGCCGTTCTCGACGTGACGGAAGACAGTGCCCGCTATGGGGGGCTTGTCACGACCGTTGCCGTCCCCGGCCTCGGCAACAAACCACATCATACCGAACATGAGATGCCAGCGGATGCCCAACTGTTCGCGAACGGCTTCGGTTCGGGACAGACATGGATCTTCGATCTCAAGGATCAGGCGCGGCCCCGCCTCGCCGGTCAGTTTGGAGACCTCGCCGGTTATACCCATCCGCACTCGTACCTGCGCCTGCCTAACGGCAATGTGCTGGCAACGTTCCAGATGAGCCATGCAAACGGCAAAATGCTCCCGGGCGGTTTGGTGGAAGTCACGCCCGCGGGGACCGTCGTGCGCGCTGCTTCGGCAAACGTGGCGGGTGTCGACGCGAATCTCCGTGTGTATTCGGCTGGTGTGATTCCAGCGCTCGACCGCATCGTGACAACCAGCACGGACATGGAAGGTGACTCTCCCGCGTCGCGCAACCTCCAGCTCTGGCGGCTGTCGGACCTGACGCACCTGCGGACGTTTCCTTTGCCCGATGGTCCACACAGCTCGTTGACGGCAGAGCCGCGCGTGCTGGCCGACGGCAAGACCGTTCTCGTGTCGACGTTCACCTGCGGGCTGTTTTTGCTGGATGGCCTAACGAGTGATACACCGTCGGCGCGTCTCGTAGCGTCCTTCCCGCGCAAAGACGGAACGTACTGTGCGATCCCCGTAATCGTTGGTCGCTACTATCTCGTCACCGTGCCGGCGTGGAGCGCGGTCGTAAGCCTCGACATCAGCGATCCCACGGCACCCCGCGAAGTGAGCCGCATGACGTTAGGCCCGGACGATGTTCCGCACTGGATCTCCGTCGCGCCCGACAGCCGTCGAGTGGCGGTCACGGGGTATCGGGGGATGATGCACCGGGTCGTGATCGCTCGCTTCGATGCTGCGACCGGACGGCTGTCCCTCGATGAGCGCTTCCGCGAGGACGGGGCGGCCGAGCCGGGCTTCCGGATGGACGACAAGACCTGGCCCCACGGCGGGAACGCGAAGGGGATTCCCCATGGGGCGGTCTTCAGCCGGCCATAGCGATCTTAATGTCGGAATGGTGCTTTGTTCTTCGCATCTCCCCTGTGAGCATACGCGTACTGCACGTGGACTCGGGGAACGACCCTGACCCGTCCGTTCTGGATGCGGTATGTTGACAGTCCCCCACTGCAATGCCTGATAGGCCAACGAAGGAACCTACGAACGCGGCGGCGCTGATCCCTACCGCCGAGGACGATCGGCTGCTTGCGAAACTGCGCGCGGCCACGTTAGGCGAGTTCGATGTCTACGGCGAACTGGGCCGCGGTGGCATGGCCACGGTGTATCTGGCGCATGAGATCAGCCTCGATCGCAAGGTGGCGATCAAGGTGATGTCGCCCGTGATGACGCACGCCGCGGGGCTCGTCGAGCGCTTCAAGCGGGAAGCGAAAACCGCGGCGAATCTGGCGCACCCGAACATCATTCCGATCTATTCGGTACGTCAGGTCGACGACCTTTTGTTCTGTGTCATCAAACTGGTGAACGGAACACCGCTTGACGGTATCATGCGCGAGCTGGGGAGGTTGCCCGTTAGGCTCGTGCAGGCTGTCGTGTCGCAGGTCGGCGATGCGCTCGCCTACGCCCACCGGCATGGCGTCGTGCACCGCGACATTAAGCCGGCGAACATCCTGATCGATGACGACGGATGGGTCGTCGTCACCGACTTCGGGATCGCGAAAGTGTCTGAAAGCGAGGGCCTAACGTTGACCGGTGTGGCCGTCGGCACGCCGACGTACATGAGCCCCGAGCAGTGCAGCGGTGACGAAGTGACCGGCGCGTCCGATCAATACTCACTCGGCGTCGTTGCGTACGAGATGCTCGCCGGGAGGCCGCCGTTCACCGGCACGTCGATGATGTCGCTGATGTACAGCCACTTTCACGACGACCCGCCGTCGCTCGCGGCCCTCAGGCCGGACTGTCCGGCGCCGCTGCGCGACGCCGTCTTGCGCATGTTAGCCAAGGCCCCCGCCGATCGCTGGCCCTCCGTCGACGCCGCCGCGGCCGCGATGGGCGCCAAGCCCCTGGAGCGCGACGATCCGACGCGCAGCCAGCTCATTACGCTGGTGCGCTCCGGGACGAGTCATCGCGTCGTGGCGGCGCTGCGAACACCGCAGAGCCCCATTCCACTGAGCCAGAAACCTAGCGAGACAGCATCAGTACAGGCGCGCTGGCGGCCAGTGTTCGCGGGTGCCGCCGCGCTGGTGTTGCTGGCGGCCGGGTATCTGATCGCGGTCGTCGGCGCTCCCGACACGAGCAACGAAATGCAACGTGTGGTGGCCGAGAGCACTGGCGTCGCCCCTCCAGCAGCAGTGTCACCCGTCGATTCGACGCCGGTCACCGCGCGGCAACAGGTGGCGCCGCCGCCACAAGCGGCGCGCGAAGAGAAACGCACAGCGGCGCGACCAAACCCACAGAATACCACCGCAGTAGCAGTCGCAACGCCACCCGTCGACAGTATGGTGCGGCGCAGCGATACGCCTAACGTCACCATCTTCGACTCGGCGACGCCGATACGCACGCCGGTCAATGCCGTTCCGCTCCGGAGCCCTGAGCGCGTGGCGGCCGTGGCGCCGCCGACCATCGATGAATCGAACGAGGTGCGCGCGCTGGTCCTTGCGTTTGCGCGAGCTCTCGCGGCCAGCGACCTCGCCGCCGCGCGACGGCTGTACCCGACGATGCCTAACGAGCAGCGCCAGGGCTTCGAAGCCCTGTGGCGCGCCGGCGGCACCATGACGCCGCGTTGGACCGTCAGCGACATCCTTGTGACGGGCAACGTGGCGACCGCGCGTGTCCACGGGACGAACGTCGTCACCGTGCGACGAGGCACAACATCCGAAGAACCCGTTGCGCTGCGCGCCCGCCTCGAGCGACGTGCTGGCGAGTGGCGACTCGTCGCCCTAATTAATTGATCTCTCTCGAACGCCCTATGCACATACGCAGCATCCTCGCGGCCGCCGCATTGACCCTTGCTGCGGCCGCGCAGGCCGAGGCCCAGCCGCGTGGCGTACGCGGCCGCATTTCGGAGCTACTGAGCTTTGGCAGCTGCGGCGCTCCCCTCTGTCTCGACAACTCGGTGAATGCGACCAACGGTCACGGAATGCACTTCATTCCGGACATCATCGCGCGCAACGGGGCAATCGTCGACTTCCTGGCCGACGCCATCGCGGCCAACGCGTCAAACCTGCCACTTTCCGCCACTGGCAGCGGGGTCACGTTCCGCTTCGTCGGTGGCCTGCCGGTGCGCACATCGACTTCGTTAGGCCCGGTCTTCGGTGAGCGTGCGCAAACGCTGGGCAAAGGACGCGTTGTCGTCGGCGCCAACATGTCAGTGCTGAACTTCACGTCGCTCCGCGGTGTGCCACTCGACGAGCTGACACTCAACTTCTCGCACGACGACGTTGATCCCCCCGGGCTCGGTCGGCCGCTACGCGAAAACGACGTGCTTCAGGTCAAGCTGGATCTCAACGTCAACTTGCTCGTGAGCACGTTTTTCACCACGTGGGGCATTAGCGACGCCGTCGACATCGGCGTCGCAGTACCGCTCGTGCATACGAGCCTAACGGGTCGCAGTGTCGGGCAGTTTATTCCGTTCGGCATCCCGACGTCGCACTTCTTTGCCGGCGACTCCGCGAACCCCGTGTTGACGGCCCGCGCCGCGACGTTCGGCGACGCGACCGGCATCGGCGACATCGCTCTGCGAATGAAGGCCAATCTCCGGTCGGACGATCGCTTTGCCATTGCCGTCATGACCGATGCGCGGCTGCCAACCGGGAACGAAGACGACCTAACGGGATCCGGCCACTTCGCCCTGCGTGGCCTGTTGATCGCGTCCTCGCGCCTCGGCAGCGTATCTCCGCACATCAACATCGGCCACGAACTGCGCACCGGACGGGGCAGAAGCGATGCGATTCATGCCACGGCAGGTTTCGATCACCCGATGTCGGATTGGGCGACGCTCGCCTTCGATGTTATATCGGAATGGCACGTCGGCGACGGAGGACTGCGACTACCTGAAGCGGTTCACATTGAGTTTCCCGTCGAGCGGCACGTGGTTCCGACGAACATCCCGAACATGAAAGACCACCGCGTCCACGGTTCGTTCGGGATGAAGTTCCGTGTGCTCGGCGGGCCGATCCTCGTGGCAAACGCACTGGTCCCGCTACGCCGCGGCGGCATGGAGTCGCGGCTTGTCTGGACGATCGGTCTGGACGGCAACTTCTAATAGAAACAGGCCGCAACCGGTCAGCCGCTTGCATTTATTCGTTTCAACGAATATCGTTTGCCCATATGGCTGCCCTGAAAGACGAAATCAAGCAAACGAAGCCGTTCGGCTCGATCGAAGAAGAGGTCTATCTCGGCCTGAGGCTCACCGCACAGCTCGTCAACGAGCCGTGGGTGC
>JBFMFA010000200.1:0-6180 GCA_040753195.1 Gemmatimonadota bacterium
CGTCATCCGGAATGACGCGCGCGACCGCGGTCACGGCATCGCCGGCGACCAGGTTCACGAGCTTCACACCCTGCGTGTTACGCCCCGCCACGCGCACCTGCGAGACGGGTGAGCGGATGATCATCCCGCCACGCGTGATGATCATGATTTCATCTTCCGGCAACACTTCGAGCAACGCCACTACGTCGCCAGTTCGCTCGGTGCGATTCACCGTGAGGATTCCTTTCCCACCGCGCTTCTGCACGCGGTACTCGTCGATGTGCGAGCACTTCCCGAGCCCTTTTTCGGTCACGACCATCAGCGTCGCTTCGCGTTTCACGACCACCATGCCGACCACGCGATCACCGTCGCGCAGCTCGATCCCTTTCACACCCGTCGTGTCGCGCCCCATCTCGCGCACGTCGCTCTCGTGGAACCTAACGCTGAGCCCGTGCTTGGATGCGATGACGACATCGTTGTTCCCGTGCGTAACCTGCACGTCGATCAGCTCATCACCTTGCTCGATCTTGATCGCCTTGATGCCCGTGGTGCGCGGATTCGAATACTCCGAGAGCCGCGTCTTTTTTACCGTGCCATGGCGCGTGCAGAAGAGCAGGAACTCGTCTTCCTTGAACTCCCGCACGAACACCATCGACTGGATCTTCGTGTCCGGTGACACGTTGATCAGGTTGACGATCGGCTTCCCTTTGGTCGCGCGGCCGCCCTGCGGGATCTCGTACACCTTGAGCCAGTAGCAGCGGCCATCGTCTGTGAAAACGAGGATGTAGTCGTGCGTGGAGCCGACGTACAATCGCTCCACGAAATCCTCGTCGCGCAGCTCCTGCCCCGTTAGGCCCTTGCCGCCGCGGCGCTGCATGCGGTACGTCGAAATTGACGTGCGCTTGATGTACCCGGTGTGCGACACTGTTACGACCATGTCTTCTTCAGCGATCAGATCTTCGATCGTGAAATCCCCTTGATCGCTCGTTATCTCCGTACGTCGCTCATCGCCGAACTTCTCGCTGATCTTGTTCAGCTCGCCCTTGATGAGCGACATGCGCTTCGGCTTCGACGCCAGGAGTTCCTTGAGCTTCGCGATGGCGATGCGCACTTCTTTCAGCTCTTCTTCCAGCTTCTCCCGCTCTAGGCCCGTTAGGCGGGCCAGCCGCATATTCAAGATCGCTTCGGCCTGCTTCACCGAAAGCTTGAAGCGCTTCTGCAGCTCGGCGCTCGCCGTTTCGGTGTCTTTCGCTGCGCGGATGAGCTTCACGACGGCGTCGATGTTGTCGACGGCGATCTTGAGCCCTTCGAGGATGTGCTCGCGCTCCTGGGCCTTGTCCAGCTCGAACTGCGCACGCCGTACGACGACCTCGTGCCGGTGGTCGATGTAGTGCTGCAGCGTTTCCTTGAGTCCCATGATTTTCGGGACCAGTTGCCGCGTGTTCGCGTCAGGCACCAGCGACAGCATGATGACGCCAAACGTCGACTGCATCGCCGTGTGCTTATACAATCCGTTGAGAACGACGCGTGGGATCGCGTCGCGCTTGAGTTCGATCACCACGCGCATCCCGTCGCGATCGGACTCGTCGCGCAGGTCGCTGATGCCCTCGAGCTTCTTGTCTTTCACTAACTCCGCGATGTGTTTGACCAACTCGGCTTTGTTGACCTGGTACGGCAGCTCGGTCACAACAATCGATGCCCGGCCGGAGGTCTCCTTCTCTTCGATCACCGCGCGCGCGCGCATGACGATTCTGCCGCGCCCGGTCTCTTGATAGTCCTTGATGCCTTCGCGCCCGTAAATGAAGCCGGCGGTCGGGAAATCCGGCCCGCGCACCAGCTTGCGCAGCTCGGATGGTTCGAGCTTCGGGTTGTCGATCAGCGCAACCGTCGCCGCTACGATTTCTTTGAGGTTGTGCGGCGGGATGTTCGTCGCCATACCCACTGCGATACCCGCCGAGCCGTTCACGAGAAGGTTCGGGAACGCCGCCGGCAGCACGCGTGGCTCCTGCAGTCGATCGTCGAAGTTCGGCGCGAAATCGACGGTGTTCTTCTCGATGTCTTCCAGCAGCTCGATCGCAACGTTCGTTAGGCGCGCCTCCGTGTACCGGTAAGCCGCCGGTGGGTCTCCGTCGACAGATCCGAAGTTGCCCTGGCCATCGATCAGCTGGTAGCGCAGGGAGAAGTCCTGCGCCATGCGGACCAACGCGTCGTAGACCGCTGAATCGCCGTGCGGGTGGTACTGGCCGAGTACGTCGCCGACGACGGTGGCGCACTTCTTATGGGGGCGCCCGGGGACGAGCCCCAGGTTATTGAACATCGAGTACAGCACGCGGCGGTGTACTGGCTTTAGCCCGTCGCGCACGTCTGGGAGCGCGCGCGACACGATGACGCTCATCGAGTAGTTGATGAACGACTCTTTCACCTCATCGTCGATGAGGCGCGGGAGGATGCGCTCGCGATTATTCGGGGCAGTCATTGCGGACGCGGGTACAGGGGACGCTGTTACGCTTTCGGGGCGTCTGCTCGAGCGGCTCCGGGCTCACTCGGCGGACTGCGAAATCTAGCGGAGTCGGGTGGCAAATCTCTAGTCCCACCACGCTGTCGAAGTCGTTGTGCGCAAAAGGGTTGCGCCCAATGTTCACACTTGCGTTTGCTCAACCTCCCATATAGTTGCGCAAGGCGCTACGATTCGGCCCCCATGCGCCCCTATGTCAGTGCTTTGCGCTGGGACCCGACACGCCCGCACATCCTCGTCATCGCCTGCTCCGACGGACGTCTCCAGGAGCGGACCGACGAGTTTCTCATGCATTCGTTAGGCATCCGCCAGTATGACCGGCTCTACGTGGCCGGTGGTGGCGGCGCGCTCTCACCCAGCGGAAAGGACTTTCTGCGCGCGCAGCAGATGCGCCGAGAGTGCCGCTTTCTGGTCGACGCGCACGAGATCGAGGAGATCGTGCTGCTTTTCCATGGTCCCGCGACCGATGGACCTGGGGAGGCGATGTGCGCGGATTATCGTCGCAAACTGCCGCAACTATCGGTGAGCAGGTTGCGCGAACAGCAAGAGCGCGACGCGCGAGATTTGATGGCGGCGCGCGCGGACTGGGCCGGGAAGGCCAACGTGAGGGTGTATCGCTGTGAAACGCACGGCGACGGAGATCTGGAGTTCGTGCCGCTCGCGTAAAACATCGGGATCCGACCCGGCTACCGCACGAGCAGGATGCGCTGATTCACCGGATACACCCACTCCACACCCCGTGCGGTTACTATCGCGTCATCCTCTAGCGGAATACGCACCTTCTTCCCACCCCACGCATCCGCCGGCGTATACGCAAACAGCTCGATGGAGAACAAATTGCTCGGTTTGATCTCGTATTTCAGCCGCCCGGGATTAAACCACGCGATCGACGGTCCGATTCCGTGCCCCCAGTCGCCGACGGAGTGATTGCCCACGATGAACTCTGTGGTCGTGTCATTCGCCGGCTGATTGAAGCCCGCCATCTGCTTGAATCCGGCCCTAACGAGTGCCTGGTTGATGTCGTTCATCGCGGCTTCTGCCGTCTTCCCGGGTTTGATCGTGCGCTGCACGACGTCGCGAACTTTGAGCGCCTGATCGAACGCTCGCTGTAGCCACGCCGGTGCCTGCGTTTCGCCGGGCTTGAGGACATACGCGATGCGCTTCTGATCCGTCCACATGTTCAAGTAACCAACGCCGAAGTCGATCATCATGAGATCGCCGCGCTGGATCACCCGATCATTCGACGTGGCCTCGATCCCGTTAGGTCCCGTGATGTAGATACTGGGTACCTCGAACGAAGACCCTAACCCGCGGCGCAATTGCTCGTCCTGAATCCACCACGCCACGTCGGCTAACGTTGTCACGCCCGGCGTGATCACCTTGTTAGACAACGCGCGCTCAGCGATCTGCCGGCCGATCTCTCCGGCTTCGCCGAATGCAACGATCTCCGATGCCACACGGCGCGATGAAAAATCGGACACGAGCTTCTCGGCGCTCACGAACTTGCTCGCGAAGGACGCACCTAACGTCTTGACGAGGTGCTCATACAGTGTGTGCGTAAGTCCGTCGGCGAGCCCCATCTCCTCGGACATGTTCAGTCCGATCCGTGTTGGATTGCGAGCGCGGACGAACGCAGCGAGATCCGCTTCACCCTGGCTGATGTCGTAGGCACCGCAGCGCGCGCGATGGTGGTCGGTGATTCCTAACGCGGCGCGTTCGATGCGTGGACCACCACGATCCGTGAAGATGTAGTAACCAATGCTTCCCACGTAGCCGCGCCCCAGCAGCTCCCATTGCGGATCGTAGTGCCCTTCTTTCATCGCCACGATCCACATGTCGATGCCGTTTTCGCGCATCGCTTCAGGAAGGATGTAGTCGAATTTTTCGCGCCGGATCTGACACATGCGGTCCCAGCGAACCTTCGCCTCCTGCGCCGCCGCGGCACTGGGGCCGACCAGGATTAGAGCGGATGCGAGTGCACCGCAGATGTGTCTCTTGCCCATCGAGGGACTCATATGGATGTCTCAACGCCTAACGGTATCTGTCGCGCTGCGGTGACTTCGGTGCACCGCCGTTCAGCCGGCGCCCAGTCAAGCGCAGCCTAATCGAATACCGCGGCGGCGATCAGGCAACGCGCTACCGTTGAGACACATCGAATTACGGAATGAGGCCACGTCTCCTCATCTCCGCTTTGCAGCCAAATCCGGCGCAGATGATGTATTTCTCCGTTTCGATGATGACCCACCACGGATTGTATCGCGCGGTTGACCATATCACGTCGGCATCAGTCGAAGCCAGGCGCGCCATCGCCTGGTTAGCTGATCGTCCACTCGACGTAGCCTTTGCTTCGGCGATGACGATTTCGGCGCCGTCCACCTGCACGACCTGCGCGATGAGTTTGACCGCATCACTCTCCCGTCGCTGACGCAGGGCATCATAGATTTGCTTCGCGAACGCGGCGTCGCCGGTAAACCGAGTGCGCAGGCGATCTGACACCGCACGAACGAGCGTCATTTCACTCGCAGTACCGATGGCGCTGATCTCTCGATACGTCGGTTTGACCGCCTGTGCGTGAGCGCTGCGACTTACAGTCACAATTGGCGCGGAAAGAATAGCGACGATGACTGCGGTTTGGGTATTCACGTTCACTCCCTGCTGGGTGGCCGATCGCCGGCTGCGTCAAGCCCGATCGATTCTTCGCATACGCAGCGCTCAGGGGTAAAAACGCGCGGACCGGTCGAAATTCTCACGCCGCCATGTCCCCGGGGCACCCGCGTCCGCCAGCTCGGACCTAACGTGTAACCCAGAGTGCGGCGGCTCGCGAAACTCGTAACCGCGCGAGCGCGGCACCGAGGCAGTAGTGGCGACCGGAGCCAAACGACAAGTGATCGGAGGCGTTCGCACGATGTCGCCTTCCGCGATTGCAGCGCCGCGCACTCGTGTGCCGCGGGTTGCATAACGCGCGCAGGTCTGAACGGCTGGCTCCCAACGCTGTGACTCTTCGATGGCAGCATCGACCGCTCGATCCGCACGCAGGGCGTCGGCCCGTTGCGACTGTCGTACCAGCCGCGGATGTTGCAGGCATTTGTACTGGCAAACCGATGATGTCAGCCACCACCGCCGGAGCCAAACGTGTCGCGGATCGGTGAGGCAGGATGGTCCGTGCTGAAGGTCTCCGTGTCGCGCAGCACATCGAGCACGTCCTCCGGTCGGGTCACCAGCCACATCACGCTGCAGCCTGCTCAGCATCGGGTACGGATCCTCAGCCAGCGATTCTAGCTCGACGGGCGCAATGTTGGGTATCTTCGACACGTGACTACAATCGCGGTGAAGCCGCAGCAAGGCGAGAGCGACACGCCGCCGCTTGGCGAAACCATTCCGCATTTCATCGACGGGACGCGTCGGCCGATTGCGCCAAATCAGCGCTCCGGCGACGTCTTCAACCCGACGGAAGGTCGCGTGGCGCGACGGGTTGCCTTCGCCGACGAAGCGATCGTCAACGACGCGGTGAACGCTGCGCGGCGTGCGTTCGAGCAGTGGGCCGACACGTCGCCGCTCAAGCGTGCACGCGTCATGTTCCGTTTTCGCGAGTTAATCGACGCGCAACGCGACGAGCTGGCGCGCATCATCGCTACCGAGCACGGCAAAGTGCTTGCCGACGCACTCGGCGAAGTTCAGCGCGGACT
>JBFMFA010000201.1:0-6172 GCA_040753195.1 Gemmatimonadota bacterium
CCCTGAAACAGCGCCTAACGCTCACCTCGGAATCTCAGCAGTCGAGCGCGTCGCGCGTGCTGCGCGGCGCGCTCCTCCTCACTGCGTTATGGACGATCCCGGTGATTCTCGGCCTGGCGGGACACTTTCTGGGTCCTCAAGGACGCGGCCCTGCGATGCCGCGCTCCCATCTCATCGGCCACAGCATGGCGATGTGGTACGTGTGGATTCCATTCACCCCGCTCATCTTCTGGCTCTACGGTCGCATCGCGTTTACACGAAGGCGCTGGCCCGCGGCGCTGGCGGGGCATCTGCTCATTCTCGCGATCGTTTTCATCGCGCAAACATGGATCACACTGGTCGTAGGGCACGCGACGGGGCACATCACCCCACAGATCACCTTCGCCGTCAATCTGCGCATCGGCGTGGTCAACTTGCTGCTCTACGACATGCTGATCTACGGTGGCGTCCTGGCGCTCGCGTTCAGTATTGACTATGCGCGCCGCTATCGCGACCGGGACCTTCGCGCATCGCAGCTCGAGACGCAGCTCGAGCGTGCCCGTCTGGAAACACTCCAGATGCAACTGCAACCGCACTTCCTGTTCAATGCGCTGAACGCGATCGCGATGCTGGTTAGGCGCGACCGCAAGCAGGAAGCGGTCGATGTCATCGTCGGCTTCGGCGAACTGCTGCGCTATGTCCTGGAAGAATCCGGGACGATGGACGTTCCACTGAGCGACGAGATCCGTTTTGTGAGACGGTATCTGGAGATCGAACGCGTGCGACTCGGCGATCGCCTCAACGTGACGATTGAAACGACCCCGGAGGCCGAACACGCCGTGGTACCGAATCTCCTCTTGCAGCCGCTGGTGGAGAACGCCTTGAAGCACGGGATCGTGGTGCGCCCGCGCGGAGGGCATGTGTGGATTCGCGCCGCGCGCCGAGGCGACGTCCTGCACATCGAAGTTGAAGACGACGGTCCTGGATTGCCGGCGACATTCTCCATCGATGGCACCAGCGGAATCGGCCTGCGCAATCTGCGCGAGCGAATCGATGCCTTTTATGGTGACCGAGGCCGATTGGATCTTCGAGCGTCCTCGTTAGGTGGTGTGCTGGCGTCGATCGACATCCCATTCCGGTCGGAAATGACGCGGGGAAGCGTTGCGTCCCATTCCGTCGCGTCGTGACAAAAAGCGCACCTCACGAGCCGATTCGCGTGCTCATAGTCGACGACGAACGCATCGCCCGAGACGGGCTGCGCGGGCTTCTGCTGGCTGAGCCGGATATCGAAGTCGTCGGTGAAGTCGGCGACGGTCGTGCCGCTGTTGACGCCATTCTGCGTGGCAACGTCGAATGCTGCCTGCTCGACGTGCAGATGCCTGAAATGGATGGATTTGACGTCCTGCGTTCGATCCCCGAAGAGAAACTCCCGGTCGTCATCTTCATCACGGCATACGATCAGCACGCCGTGCGGGCGTTTGAAGCGCAGGCGTTGGACTACGTCGTCAAGCCTTTCACGGACGCTCGGTTTCACAAAGCCATGGCGCGCGCTCGGCAACAGGTTTACCAGCGTCGGGTTGGTGCCGCCACGACACAGCTGGCCGAGTTTGTCGCGAGCCTAACGCGTGCCCGTCAACTCCCGGATGCGGACCGCGTGGCACCTCGCCGCCACCTCGCGCGTATCCCCGTTCGCTCGCTCGGGAAAACCGCGTATGTGCGTGTAGATGACGTTCTCTGGATTGGCGCGGCGGACTACTACTCGGAGCTGCACACGAGCGACGGCAGGAAACACGTTGTTCGCGAGACGATGCGCAATCTGGAGCAGCGGCTCGATCCCGGGCGCTTCATTCGCGTGCACAGATCAGCGATCGTGAACATCGATTGCGTCGTCGAAGTACGTACCGACAAGCTGGATCGGCATGTGGTCGTCTTGCGCAGTGGCGCCAGAGTGCCGCTCGGTCGCGGCCGTCGCGCGGCGCTCGAGGAACTCCTCTCCAAGCGGTGAATGCCCGAGTCGCAGTTATTCGACCCTGAACGTCTGGCCGGGGTCCGCAAGCACGTGCAGCACGTTGAGCACTCGCTCCAACTCGCGATCATCGAGTCGATCAATCAACGTGCGCGGGCCATACCGACGGCGCAGGTCCGACACCGTGCTCGCGAGCGCCGTCAGCTCGCCGATCATCACCTCGAGTCGGTTCTGCAGGTCATCGAGTTCGATCAAAGCGAGGATTTGCCCCTGAACCTTCGAGTGCAGGGCGGCCTCTCGGCTCAACGTGACGACGCGTTGCGGTTGATTCGGCATCACTCACCTCGCAGTGCGCATTATAGTAAGCGCCTGTCGCCACCTTGGGTCCGTACGATTGGGTAGCTGCCGCCCGAGAGCCCTGCGTTGCCTGTTCAATTCCGTCTGCCTCAAAAGCGAAGCCGCCGTGCCGAACGTCGAGCACCTTACGCAGCTGCTGGCGACCCTGACAATATTTCGCGTGGGGACCTGTAGAGCCACAGTTGGGCGCGCCTAACGCGCCTCCGGGGGTGGATTGCGACATCCAGTTGTTGCACTCTCGTTCGTTCTCTTGGCGACGTCCGTTGCAGGGGCGCAGCTCCCAGACAACGCTGCAAAGCGTCCGTATGGGAAGGGCTGGGAATGTCTTGCCGGCTTTGTCCAGCGCGGACAGGAATGCGTCTCCATCGCGCGCGCGACAGACAAGGAGATAAAACAGCTCCTGATTCGACAGTCGCTGACCCGTTACCAGGGGAGCTGTCCCTGCCCGTACAGCACAGACCGCGCCGGTCGCTCATGCGGTCGGCGCAGCGCGTATGTACGTGCCGGCGGGTACACGACGTACTGCTACGAGTCCGACGTTACGGCACAGATGGTTCGCGAATATCGAGCACAGTTCCAGAGGACGGGATGAGCATCGGCCGTCCTGTTAGGCGCTCCGCAGCACCCCCGCGGCATTGCTGCGCGCCGCATGCGTGGCCGGCACCACACACGCGATCAACGCGGAGACCAGCACCAGCCCCGTCCCTAGCGCATACGTCGTCGGGTCGAAGGGCGAGATGCCGAAAAGCGACGCCTGCAACAGACGCACGAGGAGCGCGGCCCCCGCAATTCCCAAAACACTACCGCCAAAGGCGAGCAACATCCCCTGGCGCAAGACCAGCCCACGCACGTTCCCGCGGCTTGCACCTAACGCCAGTCGCACCGCAATCTCGCGCCGCCGCGACGCCGTGGCATGACTGACCACGCCGTACGTCCCAACCAGCGCGAGCAACAGCGCGACGCCGGAAAAGCCTAACAGCAGCGTCCGCAGGAACCGTCGCTCGAGGGTGGACAGCTCCAATAGCCGATCGAGCGTCGTCATGTCGTCCGGCGGTAAGCTCGCCTTTGCCGCCCGCAGGGCCTCTCGCATCTCCGGCAGCATTGCGGCCGGCGGCCGATCGCCCTTCACGATGAACATCATCACCCCAGTTGGAAACTGGCTGTGAGGGATGAAGACCGCGGGCTGCGGCACCTCGTGCAGCCCGCCATGCCGTACATCGCCCACCACCCCGACGATCTCGCGCGCCACCGGCGGGCCGGAGAACGACACCCGCACGCGCTCACCCACCGCGCGAGTGCCGGGAAAATGCTCCCGCGCGAAGGCCTCGTTGACGATCGCGACGGGCGGCGACGCCGTGTCGTCGACCGCGGAGAACGTGCGACCATCCCGCAGGGGGATGCCTAACGTCTCGAAATAGCTCCCCGAGATGGCAGCCGCGAGCGCCTGCTTCATGTCGCGATCCGTCAAGCCACTGCCTAAGGCAACGACCCCGGCCCCCTGATTTCCAACCGGATCGTGCAGCGGCAACGCGGTCGTTAGGCCGACGTGCGTCACCCCCGGCAAGGACCGCAGACGCGCCTGAAAGTCGGCCGCGAACGCGACGCGCTGCGAACTGGTCGGCACCTCATCCCACGCTTGGACCGTCAGCGACGCCACGCCGCGCGCGTCGAAACCGCGCTCCACCGCGAGCAGACGTTGCACACTGCGCACGAGCAGACCAGCCCCGATCACGAGCGTCAGCGCAAAGCCGATCTGTACCGCCGCCAGCGTCTGCTGCGCCGCACGGGCTGCGCGGGATGGTGTGGTCGACGTGGACGCTTCACTCAACGCATCGCGCGGAGCGCCCCGCAACACGCGCAGCAAGGGTCCGACGGCGCACACGACGGCTGCACCGAGCGTTACGACGAACGCAAACACGAGCACGCGGGCGTCGAGGGTCGCCCCTTGCAGCCGCGGTACGTCTGACGGAGCCAGCGCAAGGAACGTACGCAACGCGCCCCACGCGACGAACAGCGCCAATGCACCACCGATGGTGGCCAGCACGCCGCTTTCAATCATGAGCTGACGCAGCAACCGTCGGCCGGACGCTCCAATGGCCGACCGCAAGGCGAATTCGCGCTGTCGTGAGAGCGAGCGGACGAGCAGCAGGTTCGCCACATTGGCACATGCTACGGCCAGCAAGCACAACACCGCGCCCGTGAGCAGCAGAATCGGCGCGCGAGATGCGCCTAACAACTCGTCGCGCAATGGCGACGCGAAGATGCGCACGTCGGCGTTCTCCCGCGGATATTCGCGCGCAAGCGTCGCGCCCATCACGTCCAGCTCGGCCTTTGCCTGGTCCAGCGATACACCCGGAGCCAATCGTGCAGCCACCATGAGATACGTCGACTGGCGCCGATTCCACTCGGATTCGGGCAAGATGAGCGGGATGAAAATGTCGCGATTGCCGAGCAACTCGAAGCCGGGTGGCATGACCCCGACCAGCGTCAGCGTCCCGCCCTCGACCGGAAACGCGCGACCGATCGCGCTGGAATCACCGCCGAGCATCCGCCGCCAGAAGCCATGGGTCACGATGAACACATTGTTGCGGCCCGGCGTGAACTCTTCGGCGGTAAACGTCCTGCCTAACGCTGGGTCCCGTTGCATCAGGGCGAAGAAGTTCGGTGATGTCGCCCATGCGTCGATTTGGTCGATGCCGTCCGGCGAATCCCAGCTCACGCTCCAGTAGCTCAGCGCGCTCATGTTCACGAATGCGCGGCTGCGCTCACGCCAGTCGCGGAAGTTGGCTGGCGACACGAGATCGTGTGTGTCGCCCACGCGTGTGGCGTGCTGCCACAGGGTAACCAGCTCGCGATCGTCGCGGTACGGGAGTGGCCGCAGCAGCACCGTATCGAGTATGCTGAAAATCGCGGTCGTTGTTCCGATGCCTAACGCAAGCGTGATGAGCGCGGCGGCCGTAAAGCCGGGCGAGCGGCGCAGCCAGCGACCGCCAAAGCGCGCGTCGCGAAGCACGCCTTCCGCGAGAGTACCGAAACGGACATCACGCACATCGTCTTTTGCTGCACTCACACTCCCAAAGCGGCGCTGCGCTTCATGGCGAGCCGCCGTGGTCGTCCACCCGGCGCCTTCGAGCGCATCGGCCTCTCGGGCGAGGTGGTCCGCCATCTCGACGTCCAGCTCGCGCTCACGGCGGCGGCGGAACAGCACGTCCCCAAACGCCGCTTTGATCACACGGAAGATCCGCATCGACGTAGTCTCCCCAGACTCAAGTGAGGCGCAGGATCAGCCGCACGGCGCCGGCGAACCGTTCCCATTCCGCCGTATGCTCGTGCAGCGCGCGCCGGCCGTCAGCCGTTAGGCGATAGTACTTGGCGCTGCGGTTGTTCTCGGACGTGCCCCACTCGGCGGCCAACAGCCCGCGCCGTTCGAGGCGATGCAGCGCTGGGTACAGCGAGCCCTGGTTCACCTGCAGCGTGTCGCGTGAGGTGCGCTGGATCGCCTGCGCAATCCCCCAGCCGTGCATGCTGCTCTGAACGGAAAGCACTTTCAGCACCAGCAGATCCAGCGTACCCTGCAACAGATCTTGCCGCGGATCGGACGCCATCGCTTCCCCTTGGATGTCTACAAGAGAAACTGCGCATTCTCCTGTAGAGTGTCAACAAAAAAGACAGCGGTGTGCGGCGAATGGTTTATGTGCTCGAGCGGCGACAGGAGTCGTCTTGAACACGTGTCATGGTGCCCGTAGGTTGGTCGCGCATGATTCCATCGCCGCGCGGGTACCGCCGTCTTCAAAAGCTCGTATCCGGTGGGTACACCTGCAGGCGGATGCTGGTCCGCGGCGCGAAACCGCCGAGCGCGTCGTTCAGATG
>JBFMFA010000202.1:0-6171 GCA_040753195.1 Gemmatimonadota bacterium
GCCGGCGCAGCAGACGTCATTTGCGCGCCGTGGGCGCGCAGGGCGGCTACCAGCTCTGCGGCGTAGTACAGCGAAGCATCCGTAACGACTGCCGCTCTGTCATCGACAGCCAGACGCCCCGACTTTTGTACTTCCTGCCCGACCTCCCAACGATCGGCCACGACGCCTAACGCCACACCGTGATCCACCCACACTTCGGCGAGCTCCGAAGCGCGCGGTCGCATCTGTCGCAGCGCGCCTCGCACGAGCGCGTCCTGCTCCAGCTCTTCACTCCCAGCGAGCACGATGATCGCCGTCATGCGGCAATGCTATCGCTGGCGTTCCTTTTGCGCACCCGCCATCGTCCTCTCTGAGACCCGGATCGCGGTATGTAGCTTAGAGTTAGGCTGAGGTGTGGTTTGGCCTTCGGTTGCGTTTCTCCGTTGGAGGTTTATTGAAGGTTGCGTCGATCGTGGGCGCACGACCGCAATTCATCAAAGCGTCGCCCGTCAGCCTCGCACTCAAAAACGCGGGCCACAGCGAAGTCCTCGTGCACACGGGGCAGCATTACGATGCCCAGATGTCCGACGTGTTCTTTGCAGAAATGGGGATTTCGCGTCCGGACCATTTCCTGGCGGTCGGCTCGGGGACGCACGCCGAGCAGACCGGTCGTATGATGGTCGCGCTCGAGCGCACGCTTGTGGATGAGAAGCCTGACTACGCGCTCGTGTATGGCGATACTAACACCACCCTCGCGGCCGCGCTGGCAGCGTGCAAACTCGGTGTGCGGATCGCGCACGTCGAAGCAGGGTTGCGGTCCTTCAATCGCACGATGCCTGAAGAACACAATCGCGTGCTGACGGACCACTGTTCGGACCTGCTCTTTTGTCCGACGCAAACGGCTGTCGACAATCTGGCGCGTGAAGGGATCGAGCGCGGCGTACATCTGGTGGGCGACGTGATGTACGATGCCGTGCTGCACTTCGCGGCGCGCGCACGAACCCAGTCACGCATCATTGAAGCGTTAGGCGTTCAACCTGGAAAGTACCTGCTGGCGACCGTACATCGCGCGTACAACACGGATGATCCCGCGGTGCTCGCTCGCTTGCTGGACGCGATGGATGCGATAGGCGAAACGGTGGTCTTCCCGCTGCATCCGCGCACACGCGCGCGACTCGCGGCGCACGGCAACGGGGCGCGCTCTGATCGCGTGCGGCTAGTCGATCCGGTCGGGTATCTGGACATGCTCGCCCTGGAGCAGAACGCGCGCGTGATCCTCACCGATTCCGGCGGCGTGCAGAAGGAAGCGTATTTCTTCGAAGTTCCGTGCGTGACGCTCCGTCCGGAGACGGAGTGGATCGAGACTGTGAGTTCGGGATGGAACGTGCTCGCCGGCTCGGATCCTGACGCAATCGTTAGGGCGGCGCGCACCGCGGCACGGCCCGCCGTTCACGCAGCAGCGGCATTCGGTGACGGCTCGGCCGCTCAGCGCATCGCGGCGCTGCTATAGGACTCGGGATTCCGTGGGGGCGTGCCACTGCGCGATGCTGCGAGCGGCATCTGGCAGTCTCGCAAAATCGCGAACGATGTGCAGCACGAATACCTTCGTGCGACTCGCGAGCGTCGCCGCGTTCTCGAAGACGCGAGTTGCTTCAGTCCCGGCCAGTAGCGCACCGAGTTTTTGATACTGGATAATGGAGACCGTTGCGGCAGGACCGTCCAGGGCTTCGCGGCGGACGGTTTCCTCGCTGTTCGGATTGATCGGGAAGAGCGCGTAGAGCGCGTCCAATGGCGCTGCGGTCATTGCCAGCGACTCGTCAGGCAGCCGCTCGAAAATCTGCTTCTCGCTCAGAACGGTCCGCCCCGTTCCGATGCCGACGAAGGCGCCGGCCGTTTCGGCCCATAGACGCACGCTGTGCACGCCCGGCATTGCTGTCGCGTCGGTCGGCCGAACGAGCAGCGTGTCGTCGGTGAGCAATTGCGCGCCGTGGCCCGTCACCAGAGCCATCGCGAGCGAGCTTTTGCCGTAGTTCTTTGGAGCCATGAAACCGACAGCGCGCCCACCGATGCAGACCGCGCTCGCGTGCAGTGCGAGCATACCGCGTTCATGCTGCGCGAGAGGGAGCACGCGGCCGACGAAGTCGGCTCGGGCAACGTCCGGCTGATGCGCGCTGCTCGGATACCAGATAATTCGAGAGCCCTGGTCATGAAGATCGAACGTGCCCGTGTCGTCGAAGATGAGGCGGAGCATACTGGGCGTTCGAAGAAAATGCGCTTTGATGTCTTCGAAGATGTGCTCCTCGCCCACGGGAGTCGCGAGGTCGAGCAGCGGTGGCTGTCCCGTGGAAGTCTCGAAGACCCAATCGGGGCTGCCGTTTGACGCGGCAGGGCGCAGTTCGGGGATCGGAAGTTCCGTCCGAAGTCGCCCGCCGTAGACGTAGTAATCCGGCATTTAGGTTTCGAAACTCGTAGGCACTGATTCTTGCGCAATCTACGCGTCGTGGCGCGGGTTGGGGTGGCGGACGTCGCGAGCCAGCGGGTAATCTGCGGCGGCGAGTAGCAGTCGCTCTATTCCGTTCGTCATTAAGGGCCCCCATGCCCACCATGGGGTCAGACCCCATGTGCCCCGTGTGCCCCATGTGCCGGAGAAAACTGTTTGACCAGCATTGCAGCAACTGACGGTCAGCGCGCTGCCGGGCGCCTGCGGGACGTCCTTTGGGTCGTCGCGTGGTCGGCGCTCGCCGGCGCCATCGCGGAGTTTGCACTGATCTTCGGCGCACGCATCGCGCTCGAGCGCTATTCGATGCTGAATCCGCAGGGTATCTGGCTGGCACCGATCGCGAATGCTTTTGTGATGGGCCCGGTCATCCTGCTCGTGTGGTACGTGGTGCGGATATTTGCGCCGCGGCGTGCATTCGCGAGCGCGATCGCGGTGGGGAGCTTCCTCGCGGTCCTCGAACCGCTGCTCGTTTTGAAAGGGCGGTTGCACATCGCCGCGATGCTGCTGCTGGCGGCCGGCGTTGGTGTGCAGCTCGCATTGCTCGTCCAGTCGCGTCCGCTCGTTATGCAGCGCTGGCTGCGGCGCCTGACGAGTGTGCTGGCCAGCGTCGCCGTCATCGGAGGTCTCGGATTCAACGGGGTGCGCGCGTGGCGACAGCGGCAGGCAGTGGCCGCGTTACCGGATGCCGCCGTGGGGGCGCCTAACGTCTTGCTGCTGGTGCTCGATACTGTGCGCGCCCTGTCTCTTTCCGCGTATGGATACGCCAGACCGACGACCCCCACGCTTGCCGCGCTGGCAGCGCGGGGCGTGCGTTTCGACCGGGCCGTGTCGACGGCGCCGTGGACCCTGCCGACGCATGCGACGCTTTTCACGGGGCGCTACCCGCACGAAATGTCGGCCGGATGGAGCGTGCCGCTGGACGGCACGTTCCCCACACTCGCCGAGCGTCTGAGCTCGTTAGGCTATGCGACGGGTGGATTTGCCGCGAACCTGCGCTACTGCTCCTATGAGTTCGGCGTGACGCGTGGATTCGGCTACTACCGCGACTATGACGTCTCGATCAGCGAAATGTGGCGCTCGAGCCTGTTGACGTCGACGCTCGGTCTGTGGATGGTGCAGCGGTTAGGCGGTTACAGCGCGCCCGGACGTCTCTGGGCGGATCGCATGAACGAGCGCCTGGTCACGTGGCTCGACAACGAAACGTTGCGCGATCCCAAGCGGCCATTTTTCGCGTTCGTGAACTACTACGACGCACACGGTCCGTACGAACCGCCAGCGCCGTTTGACACGCTGTTCTCCGGGAAGGAACCGCCGACGCGTGACTCCGGGAGTCGTGACTTTACGCGCGAAGAAGTGCTTGGCTTGATTGATGCTTACGACGCGTCGATTGCGTACCTCGATCGCGAGTTGGGCATTCTCTTCGACGCGCTGCAACAACGTGGTCTCCTCGAGAATACGATCATCATCGTCACCTCGGATCACGGTGAAGAGTTCAACGAACACGGGCAGATGAACCACGGGAATACGCTGTATTTCCCATCGCTGCACGTGCCGCTGATCATCGCCGGACGCGACATCCCTCGCGCCGTCGGCATCACGGAGCCCGTGACGCTGCGCGACGTCCCCGCGACGATTCTCGATATCGTTGGCGCCGGGCCTAACGTCACTCTTCCCGGATCCTCGCTGGCCCGGCTGTGGCAGACGCAGGTCGATTCGTTAAAGCCAGCGGCGCCGTCATCGGTTGTGTATGGCGAAGTGGATTATGCGCGCAACCTGCCGTCGTCGATCCCGGTGTCGCAGGGGTCCATGAAATCCGTCGTGGTCGACGGACATCATCTCATTCGTGCGGCGAATGGCGGCGAAGAAATGTACGACATTCTCAGCGATCCGTGGGAGCGAACGAACGTGCTGCAGCTGCCTGAGAAGCGCGCGATCGTCGAGAGGGGGCGCGCGTTACTCGATCAAGCGTGGGAACGCGATGTGCGCCGGCCAGCGGCGGAGCCTAACGGGAAGCCTGACTGACAACCGAGTGCTGAGTGCTCGGCTTGGAGTTCATTCGAGTCCTCAGTGAGAGTGTGCAGTTCAAGTTGGCAGTAACTGAATACTCAAACTGACCACACAACCTGAACACGCGAACCAACTCCAAGCTCAACACTCAAAACTCTTTGTTTTATCTGGCAAAGATCGTGAGTACGCCCGCGGCTGGTATACTCGTATTCACCGCCTGACTTCCGCTGATCGTGACGTCTGACAACGGCTTCATGTAGTCTGCGGCCGTGGTGTAGTCGATCCCGTACGTGCCCGCCGGAAGTCCGCCAACCGTGAACGATCCGCCCGCCGTCGCCTTCACCACAACCACGTATTTGCCATTCGCGTTGCGGAACGCAACCGGCGCGAAGCGCGCATCACTCGACTGTGCACCGACCCGCACCGCGCGCAAGCGCACATAACGGAAATACTGGCGCAGATACTTCGTCATGCGCCCGGTGTTGACCACTGGACTGTTCTGGCCGAGCTGCGCGCCCGACACCGGAAAGTACACACCGCCGTTGTCCTGCGTCCCGCAGAACGCCAGACCGAACTGCTGCCAGGCGGACACGTTCGCCAGCGTTAGGTCTTCGTGCAGGTGATTGTAGTCGCTGCCGCCATGCTCCAGCATCGCGGTCCGCATGTTGTTCGTCTGCGCCCGCTGCGCGAGGCCCTGCAACGTGCTCGGCAGATTCTCGCCGAAGCGATGGTAGGAGATTTCGTTCAGCGCTTGCAGCACGCCCGGGATCTGCGCCATCTGATCGAACCACTGCATCGAGACGTAGCCACCACTCGCCGTCGGCCCGACGAAGTCAGGGAAGAAGCCAGCGGCGTTGAGCCGGCGCTTGGCGGCAATGAGGTTGTTGCCGACTTGCTGCGCATTCCAGCCGCCGAGGTTTGGCTCATTCACCAGCTCGAGCGAGTTAGGCACAAAGCCATACTTCTGCTGCAGATGCTGAAAGGCAGCGAGCACGAACTCGGCGTACTCTTCAGGATTGTCGCGATGCAGCTGTCCCGAGTTCGCGCCGGTATACGAGATGTTGAACCAGAGGTCTTCGCCTTTCGCCTGTAAGCGTTGCTTCAACGGGCGGATGATCTCGTCGACGACGTAATCGAGGTAACCCCAGTTAAAACCGGCCGGGTTGATTGACTGTGGATCGTTGTTGTCGTTCACCACGCGGAACCAAAAGACTTTCCACTGGTCGAACGTGAGCTGGCCGGAGAGTTTGAGCGGCCATTGATCGGTCGGGTTTTCATATCCATTGCGCAAGCCGACGCGGATGCGATTGATGCCTAACTCGTTGACCGCCCGATCGAGAACTTCGTTTTTGTACGACTGATAGGCGCGCGGATCGCACTCGGCTTGTCCAATTTCCTGCAGCGCTTCCCATCCCGTCATCGTCTGAAACTGCTGCGCCCCGTTGACGGTGATCGTGCCTAACGAGGTTCCCCGAGGAACGATTGTAAAGTCGGCCGTGCCGCGCCGACCATCCACCGTGGCTGTGATCGTTGCGTTTCCTGGCGCCACCCCGGTGAGCAAGCCGGTTGATGTGACTGACGCGATCGTGCTCGCCGAGGAAGACCACGCGACGCTGACGCCCTGCACTTCGGCGTCGTTGTCGTCGTACGCGACCGCGCGCAGCTGCGACGTCGCGCCGACATCG
>JBFMFA010000203.1:0-6151 GCA_040753195.1 Gemmatimonadota bacterium
AGCGCCACGAGAGCGGCTCCGTAGCCTAACGCCCCCAAGGGCACCGACGTCCACAGCGCCGCGGGCCTAACGAGCAACAGCATCGCAGCCATGACGAGCGCCGCGGCTGTTGGGACGGCCAGTACGCGCAGCTGGATCGTCGGGAAGCCGGCGCGCCCTGCGGCCCGCGCGGCGAGCAGCAACCGAATGACCTCCGTCGCCGCCGTAGCGGCAGCGGCGCCGACGAGACCGAAGCGCGGGATCAAAGCCACCGCCAGGGCGACGTTACAAGCCGCGGAGATCGCATTGACGCGCAGCAGCGTGCGCTCCTCACCGGCGGCGATGAGCGCCACCACTGGCAGCTCGCGCAGCGCCGCCAGGGGCAGATACCAGGCGAGGATGCGCATCGCCATCACGCCGCCTTCGAAACGGTCGCCGAACACCGTTCCGAGGATCTGATCGGCAACCAGCGTCGCACCGACACCAGCCGGTAGCGCCAGCGTGAAGGCCTGCTGCAACGAGCGCTGAAAGACTGCGTTGCGTCCCGGAATGTCATGATCGAGGCGCGCGAGCGTCGGCATCACGGTATGCGCGAAGGCGACGATGAGGTTCGCGCCGAACGCGATGAGCGTGTACGCCGCGCTAAACACGCCAGCATCGGCACCGCCACGCGCCAGTCGAATGAAAACGAGTGTGAAGTTGAAGAGGACGAGCCCGAGCAGCGTGAACGCGACGAGGTGTCGCGACCGCTCGAACGTGGGGCGCGCCGATTGCCAGTCGAAGCGCAGCGGCAGGCGCAGGCCGAGTCGCCGGAGGCCGACGATGAGGAGCAGCGCCAGCAGCGCTTGACCGGCGAACGCCGCGAAGGGGACGTAGCCGACGCGCGTGGCGTCGTACACCAGGAGAATAGTCAGCGCCAGTGTGACGATCTCGCCCGCTGTGCGCGCCAAGGCAATCCAGCCGGTACGCTCGAGGCCCAAGTGCACCCAGCGGGTGCTGGCGGCTGCCAGCGGGAGCGTCAACGCATAACCGGCGAGGAGGACGCCGTCGGGCTGCGGCAGCAGGAACAACCCCACGACGATGGTCACGAGCGTTAGGCCGAACGCTAGCGTCAGTCGCGCCGAGAAGACCGGTCCCACGACGGCATCGATGCGGTCCTGCGCGCGCGCCACCAGTGGCACGCCAACCAGCTCCACACCGGCGTCGGCAAGCTGCGTGAGGTAGAGGAGGATCGCCGTCGCGAAAGCGATGCTACCGAAGAGGGATGGGCCGAGCGTGCGTGCGAGGTACACGGTTGCCGCGAACGCGGCGAGCCGCGCTAACGCCTCGCCACCGCCTAACGCCGCAAACCGAGCCCCGATCCCAGCGTGCCCCGCTCCCGTTGCGGCGCCGCTCATTTCACCCGGCGCGATTCGGTTCGCTCTGCCGGTCGGCGATTGCGATGTACAGCTGCTCGACGTGCTTGTAGGGGAGCCGGATAGTCCCCATCAAACGCCCTTCATTGATGTCGCCGTGATCGTCGGACCCGCCGGTGATCAAAAGGCCATGCCGCGCGGCCAACAATTCGAAGCGACGCGTATCGTCCGCCGTGTGCTGCGGATAATACACCTCCAGCCCGTCGAGCCCCGCCTGCACGAGGTGTTCGATCTCTTCGTCGGTGAGCTTGGTGCGCGCCGGGTGTGCGGCGCAGGCAACGCCTCCAGCGCGATGGATGCGCTCGATCGCATCTTCGGGTGTGATCTTCACGCGCTGCACGTACGCGCGGCCGCCGTCGGCGATGAGCTCCGGCGTGAACGCGTCTTT
Organism: Gemmatimonadota bacterium; assembly: GCA_040753195.1. Classification (GTDB taxonomy): domain Bacteria; phylum Gemmatimonadota; class Gemmatimonadetes; order Gemmatimonadales; family Gemmatimonadaceae; genus DASYRX01. The sequence continues at coordinate 1,783 of JBFMFA010000203.1, forward strand.
TACGGTAGCGACGATTCCAGCTTCGACCATCGCGCGGGCCACATGCGGTCTACCCACGTTCTCGCTCCCTGCGATCGCCTGCACGCGTTCCCACGACAGCGGATATCCGAGCTCGTTCAGCTTCTCAACCATCATGAACGCGCGTCCTTTGCGTCCCGAACGGATGCGCTGCAGTTCGGCGGCAAAGTCGGCGTCGTGTGGGTCGACCCCATAGCCGAGGATGTCGACCTGGCGGTCATTCGCATCGAGGGTGGAGAGCTCGACGGCGGGAATGCATTCGATGCCTAACGACTCGGCGGTGGCGAGCGCCTCGGGCACGCCGGCCATGGTATCATGATCGGTGAGCGCAATCGCCGAAAACTTCAACGAGCGAGCTCGTCGCACGACCTCCGACGGTGAATCGCTGCCGTCGGAGGCCGATGAATGCAGTTGCAGGTCGGCGACGAGCTGGCCCATCCTAACGAGCGCTTGCGGTCTGGTAAGCCTCCATCAGAATGGCCGCGATCTCCGGACGCGTAAACTCGGCCGGCGGCAGCTCGCCATTCGTGAGCATCTCGCGCACCTTCGTCCCCGAAAGCGTGACGTGGTGATCCTTCGGATGTGGGCACGTGCGCGGCGACGCGAGGTTGCCGCACGTGTTGCAGAAGAATGAGTGCTCGAACTTGAGCGGCGTGATCCCCAATTCGTGGGGAGGGAGGCTGTCGATCAGGATCTGCGCGTCGTAGGAGCCATAATAATTCCCAACGCCGGCATGGTCGCGCCCGACAATGAAGTGCGTGCAACCATAGTTCTTGCGCGCGATCGCATGCCACACGGCCTCGCGCGGACCGGCGTAGCGCATAGCGGCGGGGAAGACGCCCAAAACCACGCGGTTCTTCGGGTAATACTTCTCGAGAATCGCTTCGTAGGTGCGCATGCGCACGTCGGCCGGCACGTCATCCGATTTCGTCGCACCGACCAGCGGATGCAAGAGCAGCCCGTCGACGTTCTCCAGGGCGACCTTCTGCAAGTACTCGTGCGCGCGATGCACGGGATTGCGCGTCTGGAACCCGACGACCGTCTTCCATCCCATCTCGTCGAACTTCTGGCGCGTCTCCATCGGCGTTAGGCGGTACTGCAGAAACTCTTCGTACGGGGGCCGCGAGATGATCCAGACCGGCCCCGCCACGTACACATCGCCCTGCGTCATCACGCGGGCGACGCCCGGATGCGCCGTCTCGGTGGTGCCGTAGCAGTGCGTCGCCTCGCGCTGCTTGTCCGGCTGGTAGATCTCGGTTACCTGCATAACGCCAAGGATCTTTCCTTCGCGGTCGGTGAGCGCGATTTCGTTCCCTTCGCTCAGCGACTTCGCGCGATCGAGTGACGTGCAGAGGTTCACCGGCATCGCCCAGATCGTGCCGTCCGAGAGACGCATGCTTTCGACGACGCAATCGTAATCCAGTTTGCGCATGAAACCGGTGAGCGGGGAGAGCGCGCCGACACCGATCATCTCCAGATCGGTCATCTCGCGTTCATCGAGCGCAAACTTCGGAAGGGCCTTTGCGCGTTCGAGCGCTTCCGAGCGGGCATCGCCTTTCAACTCGCGGTCGACGAGCACGCCACCATGGGGAGTGCTGGGGCCCGGGGCGCGACGCGCGGCAGCTGCCTCGCGAGTGGCCGCGGCGCGACGATCGGCGACCGACGTGACGCTCGGCGTGCCTGCGTCGCGCGGGATGTAGCCACGCTCCTCGAGCAGGTGGATCACACGGGCCGCGCTTTCGTCCACCGACTCCTCGGCCGTATCGATGACAAGCTCCGGTTTCGACGGCTCTTCGTACGGGTCGTTGACGCCCGTGAAGTTCTGGATTTCACCGGCCAGCGCCTTCTTGTACATCCCCTTCACGTCGCGCTCGATCAGGACGTTCATTGGCGTGCGGACATAGATCTCGAGAAAGTCACCGACCTCCGCCCGCGCGTTGTCGCGCATCTGCTTGTAGGGCGAGATGAACGCGGTGAGAACCACGACCTGGTTGCGAGTCAGCATCTTGGCCACGAAGGTGATTCGCTCGATGTTTTTGTCGCGGTCCTCTTTCGAGAAGCCAAGGTCGCGACACAGGCTCTGTCGCACCACATCCCCGTCGAGACGTTCCGTCAGGATGTGGCGGGCCTGCAGCATGTCATTGACGCGCTTGGCGATGGTAGTTTTGCCGGAACCGGAAAGGCCTGTAAACCAAACTGTGACACCCTTTTGCATTCTGATCCGAAATCCTGTTGAGAGGCGTGATAGTGGTTGCGTCGGTAATTCGTGCGCGCTTTTTTCGAGCGCGCTCTGGGATGCGAGCGGCGCGCCAAGGCTAAACTTTCCTATTGCGCGATTGGAGCAGTCTAATAAAGATCTGACGCCTTTCAGTCAGCCGCATGAAGCGGCACAAGTATAGCGTAGGCAGGCGCGTTGTTGCGGTGGGGCTGGGAGAGTGGCCCAGTTCATCTGTTTAAAGGGAGCATTTCCACGTGTATATCGGTCCCGACTCCTTGATGCCCGTCGCCTCGTTCTTTGCGGCGATTGCTGGTGTCATCCTGATGTTCTGGCGCCGCCTCGTCGGAGCGGTGCGTATGCTGGTATCAAGGTTTACGACCAAGAGGGCGAGCGAGTAGCACGGCAGCGATGCCGGCTCCGCGAAAGGTCGTCGTCATCGGACTGGACGGCCTCGAGCCCACGATCATCGATCGGATGTTGCAAGCGGGCGAGCTACCAAGTCTCGCCCGCCTTCGTCTTACCGGTGGCTACAGTCGCGTGGCCACGACATGGCCGGCGCAGACCCCCGTCGCGTGGTCGACGTTCGCGACCGGTGTCAATCCGGGTGGGCACGGGATCTACGACTTCCTACGCCGCGACCCCAAGACATACTCGCCCGATCTCGGGCTCAATCGGTACGAGCAAAAGAGCGCGTTTCTGCCGCCGAAGGTCGTGAACATGCGGCGTGGGACGCCCTTGTGGGACGTCCTGAGCTCTTCGGGCATCCCGTCGGCGGTCGTTAGGTGTCCATGCACGTACCCGCCGGATCCGCTCAAGGGGCGGCTCCTCTCCGGCATGGGTGTCCCGGACATCCGCGGTGGCCTTGGGACGGCGACCTTCTATACCACGCAAGCCGGGGTCACGCCACGGGAGAGTGAACAGGTCGTTAGGCTCGAAGCGCACGGTGGGGGGCGGGAGTACTCCAGTTACGTGATCGGGCCGCGCAATCCAAAGGCGAAGGACGACATGCGGGCGCTCGTCACGTTCAGCGTCGATTCCACTGCGCGTAGCGTCACGCTCAAGAGCGACGGCAGACCCGGAACCCTTACGCTCAAAGAAGGCGTGTGGAGCGATTGGCTCACACTCAAGTTCAAAGCCGGCCTGTTGCAGAGCAGCGCCGGGGTCGTGCGTTTTCTTCTCGTTAGGCTCTCGCCCGAGATCGAGATTTACGCCTCGCCGGTGAACTTCGACCCCACCGCGCCGATCTTTCCGATCGCGCAGCCCTGGGAGTACTCCACCGAGCTCGCCAAAGCACTGGGCACCTTCTACACGACCGGCATGGTCGAAGACCACACCGGGCTTTCAAACGAGCGTTACTCAGAAGAGGCGTACCTCGCGCAGTGCGACGAGGTGATGCGGGAGCGCGAGCGCATGCTCCACTTCGAGCTCGATCGCTTCCGCGAAGGCTTTTTATACTGCTTGTTCGACACGCCGGACCGCGTGCAGCACATGTTCTGGCGTTTCGGCGAGGAGGGCCACCCGGCGAATCACGAAGATGTGGCGCGGCGCACAGAAATGGCGCACGTCATTCGCGATCACTACAAGATCTGCGACGCGGTCGTGGGTCGTGTGCTCGATCGCGTGGACAGCCACACACTCGTCATCGCGCTGAGTGATCACGGCTTCAACTCGTTTCAGCGCGGCGTGCACCTCAACGCGTGGCTGTTGCAGAACGGCTACCTCGCGCTCAAAGACGGGGTCTCCGCCGGCCATGAGGCAGGGGAGTTCTTCAAGCATGTCGACTGGAGCCGCACGAAAGCGTATGCGCTGGGCATCGGGAGCATCTACCTCAACGTGCGCGGACGAGAGGGGGCCGGGATCGTGGATCCAGCGGCTGCGGAGTCGGTGGCGCGAGAGATCGCTCAGGGCCTAACGAGTCTCCCTGACCCGCAGCGCGGCGGCCTCGCCGTGCGGTGCGCGAAGACGAAACGCGAGATCTATTCCGGGGCGTACGTCGATGAGGCCCCCGACCTGGTCGTCGGGTTCGCCGCCGGCTACCGCGCGTCGTGGACAACGGCGCTTGGCGGCATCCCGGACACGCTCTTCGAAGACAATGTGAAGAAGTGGGGAGGGGACCACATCATCGATCCGGCC
>JBFMFA010000204.1:0-6094 GCA_040753195.1 Gemmatimonadota bacterium
TCCCGCCAGAACGAGATCGACTTCGGGCATCGCGCGGAGCGCGTCTCTTGCCCATGCCTCGATCAGTGGCGCGGCGGGTTTGGGTCCTGTGTCCTCGCCACGCTTGTGTCGCGCGACCATCTCCTTCGTCGCGGACCACTTCGCGATTCCGTCGTAGATTCGATCCAGATGCACGAGACGCTGAGCGATGGACCGGAAGACACGGCTGCGAAGCACCGGATGACGCTTGCGGTACTCGTTGCGCCCAGGCTGAACTCCGTCGCCGTGGATCACGACGGTCTCGAAGTTGCCAAGCGTTAGGCGTGCTGGCTCTTCGAGAATCGTCACACCGAGATCGTCGCGCAACATCGATCCGCCGAGCTCCAGGGCATCGTGGTTGCCGCCGACGAAATACACTGGCACTCCAGCATCCACGACATCGGCAATTCCCGCCAGGACTCGCACATGATCTCGGACGACGAAGTGCCGCGTTGCGAGCCACACGTCGAAGAGGTCTCCGTTGATGAGTAGCCCCGACGCGTCCGCTGCTGCGTGACGCAGGAAGTCACGAAACGCGCGCTCCACCTCGTTAGGCACAGCGCCGAGATGAAGGTCTGATACGATGAGGAACGGCTTCTGCGACTCCATGATTCTTGGCCGCTCAGTCTGTCCGCGCTGGCTCGCCGAGGAGACGCTCGACGGCCTCGCGGAACGTGCGACCGCTGTCGAGCACCACGTTGCGGCTGAGGTGCACCGCGTACTCACCCTTCGACAACGGGTTGATCTGGTGGATGTGCGTGACGTTCACGATGTACGAGCGGTGAATTCGAAGGAACACGCGAGGATCGAGCAGCTTCGCGATTCCCGAGAGCGTCTTCCGACATCGTAATTGGTCGTTGGCCATGTGCACGACGATGCCCGCGGAGCCGTCGGCCGCGATCCAGTGAATCTCTTCCTGGCGAACGATCTTCCAGAAGCCAGTTCGACTGTCCTGCAGAGCGACTCGCGGATCCGGACTGAGCTCGTGGAGGGACGCCAGGATCGGATTGAATCGCGAGCTCCCCGCTGGCACATGTGCGTCGTCGAGGCTCCGTTCCGAGCGTCGCGCGTGAATCCGTTTCCGCGCATGCGCGAGAGCGGACGCAAAGCGCGCGTTCGTGTACGGCTTTCGCAGGTAATCAACCGCGTGAATCTCAAACGCACGCTCCATATACGCGTTGTGCGCCGTGACGAAGATGATCTCCGGGGTCTCCTCTTCCGAAATCGCGGCGATCACCCCGAGTCCATCGAGGTCCGGCATCTGAACGTCGAGAAATACGAGTTCGGGACGCAGTCGCGTGATCGCCGCGAGCGCCTCGAGCCCATTGCCGCACCCGCCGACGCTGAGCAGGTCAGGCTCACCACCGAGAAGGACGCGAAGACGTTCACGCGCCAGGTGCTCGTCGTCGACGACGAGCACCGTGATCGGGTTCGCTTGCATCGAGACCATGCGATACCTCTCCGTCCCACTCGCGGTGCCTGCGCCACGCGAGTTGAGCTACCACGCAGACAGAATGTCGAGCGGTACACCGCCTTCGCCAGCGCGTAACTGGGACAGGCACTGCCGAGGCTGTCAGTTCAGCAAGCTGATCGCACATCGCGATGCGCATGCTTGCGGGAAACGGGTACCGCTAATTGGCTCACATAGCTCCGGGATGGATTGGGAAGCTCTTGAGCATGCACCTAAAAGCTCCTAAATTCCTCTCCATAAGATGAGATAACATTTTCGTAGGCCCGGAGGGCATATGACGAACATCTTCAAAGCTCCAGAGAAACATGAGAGAAAGAAGCGGTTGTTCCAGATCGGTATCGAGACGCTGCAGAAGCAAGGCTGGAGTGTTACCAGAGAGAAGGGGCTCGGCAAATCGAGTGTCCGCCGAATCACGAAGAATGGGGAGAGCAAGCTGGTTTCAATCCGGACGAGTCAAGACCAGTGGATTGCTTTTCCCCCAAATCCGAAGGGGAAAGGGTGGGTCACACTCGACGTGGTGGATGCGGTTGTCGCCGTCTCCGTGGACGCGAACGTACCGCCGCGAGATGCTCTTGTTCACTGGCTGCCTGCCGATGACATGCGAAAGCGTTTTGATCGCGCATTGAAAGCTCGCAAAGACGCTAAGCGCGTCCGACCTGATCGACGGGTGTGGCTTCCCCTTTATGAGCGCGAAAGTAATCACAGCGACAACGTGAGCTACGTCGGTGGTGGTGCCGGGCTGGATTACCCACCTGTGGCGCAAGTACGCATGAACGATGGAGGAGCTATGCGTGCGACCGTCGGGGACGCCGCCCCTTCTCTTGACGCGGGCCCGATGACAATCGCTCAAGCGAAGCGAGGGCTGGCGCTTACCTTCGGCGTGCCCGAGTCGAGCATCAGAATCAATGTGGAGGCGTAAACGCTGCGAACTAAACTTCTAGGTGCTCGTTAGGCGCTCTTAGATCCCGATGCGACGGATACCAGACAGTGACTCTCTCTTCGGAGATCGACCGAAAACCGAGCGTATCGTCGTTCCCGCCCGACCCGTTAGGCGTTTCGCAAACGAAGCCGCAGCTGACTTAGCGGAAGTAATTCAACGTCTTGAGAAGTGGATGCACCGCGCATTTCATGCGAGCTCGCGTCCGCACGCAGCCCTTGCTGTGCTCCAGGACATAGCCGCTACGGGCCGCTTCACACCGAAGCAGCGCGGCGATGACAGCGGTATTCGAGCGTTACAACTCGCGCTTGACATTGCGCGCAATGTCGCAAGCTTTGCCGCCACATAGGGTCACCGATCTCCGCCGCGACCTCGAAACATGTGCCTCTGGCCCGCTCGACCCGTCGCCTAACGACTTGCGGTCGCTGCAAGCGCAAAGCCAGTTAGTTGTACGTGCGGCTTTCTTTCTCGCAGGTGTTATGCCCGGTCAGCCAACGCATTCAGGCAAAGACGGAAGAAAGAAGCCGGACATTCTCGTCGAGAACGGTGCTAGCACGTACGGAGTTGAAGTGAAGCGGCCGACGGCAGCAAAGAACGTCGTGCCTCGCGCTATGGATGCGGCAGAACAATTGAGCAATGCCGGTTTGAAAGGCGGCATAGTGCTCGACATTACGGATACTCTCACTGCGGATACCCCCGAGCAAACCGACGTTCAAGTTGTCGACGCTGCCATGCAAGTTATGGACGCGTTCTTCATCAATGGCGTCGGATGGAAGTCCGGCTACTCGCAAGTCCTAATGATCACCGTGATAGCTCGTCCGATACTGCGCGTCATCATGAAGACTGCGACGAATGGCGAGGTGCAGAATCACAGCACTTCGGCAGGCGTTGCTTTGGGCACCGCTGAGGGTACACTTGACACCATTCGCGCGCGGTGGATGCGAGATCGCCTGGCACACGGTCTCGACAAGCTAGGATTCACGTCGTCAGAAGTGGATGCGTCGTGAAGGGGCCAAGACCTCAAGGTCACGTAAGCGATCGTCAGCAATGAGCAGACGAACGGAGCCCAATTACAGGTTGCTCGCTTAGTATGCCCCGCTATTTCGTTTGCTTCGTTAGGCGCGGGCGGACGTATCATTCTACCGAAATAAGACTGTGCGAATTACCCGAGTAGGAGGGTCCTGCATCGCCATGAGTCGCAATCGGTACTAGGCTTAGAGGCTGGCCTGCTCGCTATCGCGAGACAGCTACTCGGGCGTGCGATGCCCGCGTCGAACGCTGAATGACACAACGTCGCGGGTCCTCCTATTTTCGCGCGGACTGCGAAACCTCACTCTCGTAGAGCGCCAGAAGGGCGTCGTAGTTGGAAACGCCGAGCAGCACCTTCAGCGCATCGGCCTGGGCGACGTGTTGGCGGTAGAGCGCCAGTGTTGGTTCGCTCTCCGCTGGGTAGCCATACGTCGAGGCCCAGCTCGCAGCTGTTCTTGAGCTTCGCTCGACTGCCCACGCGTCCGCGGCTAGCCACCAGAGCACGTCTCTCGCGCTCGGCGGCGAGTGCTCCACCGCTGGCGTGACGAAGATCAGCCGAACGCGCCCAGCGGCTTTCGAGCGCGTGAGCGTGATCAGGAAATGGCGCTCGACGTCCGCGAGTGGAGTGAGGACGTCGCGTGGCGCAGCGGTGAGCGGCTCGGACTCGATTTCGAGTCCGGCCTGCGCGGCGAAGCTTTCGAAGGTATCGGAATGGACAGACGGCATCGCTCTGACGGCGGGGATGCGCAGCGCAATCTACCGGGACAGGATTGCGTTTCCAGATGAGACCACGCGCTTCCGATGCCCGTTCGCCGCGCGCTCGCTGAGCGCAGGTGCGTCAGCGGAATAGCGAGTTATCGAGCCACGCCCAGCGTCGCGTCGCGGTGCCGTTCCGGCCAATTCGTCCGGCATGGCGTACACTGTCGTCGGACCGGTTGCAAATGGCCGCCCGCCGGACTGCCACCGTCCGACCCGCACGGTTCGCCCATAGCGCGCTGTGCGGGTCGATCCTTTCCTGCGGAGGGCGCCGCGCAACGTGACGCCGCCTCACGAGTCAGCGGGTTCCTCTCACCTCGACCGGCGGCGATGCGCGCCTCGCGCCTTCGCCCCAAGCCAAATCGCGACGAGGCCGACTCCGGTTGCCCAGTTCAGCGTCGAAATGGTCGCGCCACTCGCGTTCGTGTCGACGTAAAGCACCCAGAGTCTCGCAGGCACAGAGACCGCGAACCACATCGCCAGCATGAACAGTGCTGCCCACAAGATCGGACGGAGAAGCCCGGCGATCAGGTTCGCGAGTACCAGCCTGAAAACCCACATCGCTCACCTCGGTGCGGTGACACCGGCATCATGGCGTCCTCTTACGGTATCGCGGACACATCTCGGAAGACAAGCGTGCTCGGCATTGCCTCAGCAGCGTTAGGCGTGGATGACCAGCGTCGCGCCTACCGTTGCCGATCATGGTCCGGACCGAGCAGGACCTCGCGGGCCGCGGACCGCAGTGAGGCCGCGAGCGCGATGTGTGGAGCCGTGAGCACCTGTTTGAGCCGACGGACATCGTGCGGGAGAAGCATGTCAGTGGTCTGAACGATCCTCTGCTGAAGCTCGGACCGACGCGGGTGTCGTTTGAGTTCTTCGTTCATCGCTCGCGCACGGGAGGCGGCACGGTCGAAGCCAGCGCGAGTTGCCTCTCGTTCGCGACCGGCGCTCTGCTCCCATTGAGCGCCGCCGAGTGGCCGTTCACTCGCGAGCGAAGCGTCGCGTCGAGCGTTCGCTGCTTCCAGTCCCGATCGGCCTGCGGCGCGCGCGACCTCGTCGAGGCGTTCACGACGCGAGGCGAACGAGACGCGCACGACTCCAATCTCGGCCGGTCGCTCGGTAAGGGTACGCGCTGCGTGGTCTGCACCATGCGAGACGGCCAGCTCGTTGAACCGCTGACGCGCCGCGGTTGGATTCTCGAACAGCTCATGCATGTGGCGCCCGAATTCCTCCTCCAGGCGACGCGTTCGCGCCTGCAGGACGACGGTAGCGACACCGTGCTCCGAGGCAATCGCAGCGGTGGCGAATCGCGCGGCCTCCTTGGCGGAATTGCGCGCCTCCCGGTCATCCTCACGCGTCCAGAGTCCTAGCTTGCCCTTCTTCTCTACCGTTCTGAGTTCTCCGAATCGTTCCGGCTCATCACGAAGCACGGTGGTGGCGGCTACGACGCCTCTCTCTCGCGTGAATGCCACGAACGCTTGCTTTGCCGCGGGAGCGTCACGATACACGCCGCTCAGAACACCCAGGAACTTCGCGTCCGCAGCGCGTGCTCGTTCGATCGCTTCGTCGATCTGATTCAACCTCGCCCTCGCGGCGTCCGCCTCACGTTTCACCGCGTAATGCTCGCGCGAGAGCGTGACAACGGTTTCATAAGTGAGCAGGTCGCGTTTGATCTGGTCGACCCGGCTCCTTGGCTCTTGTCGTGTGCGCGCATCGTGCTCCGGCACGCGAGCTTTTGCGCGCTCCTCGGATGACATTGCAGCCTCCTGCGGCTCGCGCTGAACAGCCAGAGTCCCGCGTACACTTTTCAGCCCGAGAGCGGCCTCCTCCTCGCGAAGCACCTGCTGGACAACAGGCTGGTCCTTCCAGCGCTCCCAGGCCCT
>JBFMFA010000205.1:0-6090 GCA_040753195.1 Gemmatimonadota bacterium
GAGGTCACCACCCAGGTGCACTCTGTGCCAGCCGTGCTGCTGGTATGGTTGCTGTCAGGCGCCGTTACGCTCATCGGTGCCCTGATCTGCGCCGAGCTGGCGTCGACATTCACGCGCACCGGTGGCGTGTACGTGTATCTCAGCGAGGCGTTCCACCCGGCACTGGGTTTCCTGTGGGGCTGGGCGATGCTGCTCACCATGCACTCGGGAATTCTGGCGGCGATTGCGACCGTGTTTGCTCGTTATGCCGGTTTCTTTGTGCCGCTCGATACGACAGGGAGCCGTATTGTCGCCGTCGGCGTAATCCTGCTTCTCAGCGCAGTCAATTACGTCGGAGTGCAGCACGGCGCGCGTGTGCAAACGGTGTTTACCGCTGGCAAAGTCCTGGCTGTTATTCTGATCGTGCTGCTCGGTTTCGGGCTCGGCGGCCGGGTTGAAGATCACTTCGTCGGTGCCAGCACCGCGCGCGGTGAAACGTTAGGCGGTGTTTTGAGTGCGATGGTCGCGGGGTTGTTTACGTACGGCGGCTGGCACATGGTCACGTATAGCTCGGAAGAAACCGTGGAACCGGCGAAGACCATTCCGCGCGCGTTGTTGATCGGGACGATCGCGGTGACCGTCGCGTACATGGCCATGAACGCCGTCTACCTGTACGTGCTTCCGCTGGACAAAGTCGCCAGCTCCACGCGCGTCGCCGCGGATCTCGCCGATGCACTCGTCGGGTCGGGTGGCGCGGGCGTCATGTCGGCCATCGTCATGTTCTCGACATTCGGCGCGCTGACGGGAATCATCCTCGCCGGTCCGCGTGTGTACTACGCAATGGCGCATGACGGACTGCTCTTTCGCTGGTTTGGAGAGCTGCATCCACGGTTCGGGACGCCGCATCGCGCGATTGTGCTACAGGCAGTCTGGGCGTCAGTTCTTGTGGCCACTGGAACATTTCGCGCTTTGTTCACGCGTGTTGTGTACACGGAGTGGCTCTTTTTCGGCCTGTTGGCGCTAGGGTTGATGATCGTACGTCGGCGGAAAGACCTAACGCGGCAGTACTCGATCCGGGGATATCCGGTTCTGCCGTTACTGTTTGCCGCGTCTTCGTTTGCCATTGTGATCAACACGTTGATCGCCGAGCCAAAAGACGCTGCGATCGGCCTCGGGCTCGTGGTGTTAGGATTGCCGATCTATTCCTTGTGGCGCAGCAAAAACCGTTCGCTTTGACCTTTGGCCTTCGACCTTAACCTGGTTCACCAGTGATCATCGACGTCCACAACCACTACTATCCGCCTGCTTTCATCGACGCTCTCAAAAAGGGCCCTAGCGTCATCACGGTCGAGGAAGATTCCGAGGGGAACCCGGTACTGGTCTCACCGGGGGACAAGAACTTCGCCGTGCGCGGGCACCGCGACATCGCCTATCGCGAACACGTGATCGCTCAGGCCGGCGTCGATATGCAGGTCATCACGCTGACGGCGCCAGGAACTACGATGGAAGCTCCGGAGCGCTCGGCGCGTCATGCGAGTCTCGTCAACGACGCGCTCGCGAAGATCAAAACGGAGCGGCCGAAGCATTTTACGGCACTCGCCACGCTGCCACTCAACAATCCGCAGGCATCCGTCGCCGAGTTCGATCGTGCGCTCTCGTTAGGATTCAAGGGCGCGATGGTCTACGCCAACGTGAATGGCGTCGCCTTGCACGACGAACGCTACTGGCCGCTGTGGGAGCGTGCCAACAACGTCGGTGCGATCATCCATATCCATCCCAACTATCCCGCCGGCGTTGAAGCCATGCAAGACTATTGGCTCATGCCGCTGGTCGGCTTCATGTTCGACACGACCCTCGCCGCGGCCGGTCTCGTCTTCAGCGGCGTCGTTAGGCGCTTCCCCCGTATCCGCTGGATCCTCGGCCACCTCGGTGGCGCCATACCGTACATCGCTGAGCGACTAGACCGCGGATTCGAAGCGTACCCCGAAAACCGTGTCAACATCGATAGGCAGCCTAGCGAGTATCTAAAGAAGTTCTTCTACGACACCGTGAACTTCGATCCCAAGGCGCTCCGTCTGGCGGTCGACTTTGCGGGAGTGAGCCAAATTCTCGCAGGCAGCGACTATCCGCACCTCATCAGCAGCATGGCGAAAATGCGCGAGAGCATTGCCGCCATGAAGCTGAGTGACAGCGACACCGCGCTCATACTCGGCGGCAATGCGCAGAAGCTGTACGGTATTTCCTAGGCGGTACGTCACGGCCCAGCAGTAGTCGCCGATCGCCGGATTCGAGGTCTATCCGGACACGGCTCACGTGGCGAGCAGAGGTGCCTCAATGCATCATTGTCCTCGCCCGTTCTGTCGCGGAGAGTTTCGGATGATTCGCAATAGGCTATGCGTTGCCGCTGCCGCCGTGCTCGTTTCCCTGCAAGCTCATGCACAGGAGCGCGCGCCGCATAACGATGTCATCACTGCAGCCAAGCTTCGCGCCGACCTGATGTTTCTTGGAAGTGACGGTTTTCGCGGCCGGCTGACAAACACTCCGGAGAACGCGCTCGCGCTGGAGTGGATCGCCTCACGCTTCGAAGCCTTTGGGCTCAAGGGGGCGGGTCCCAGCGGATCGTACTTCCAGCCGTACAACCTCATTACCGCCACCCTTGGCGAGCGCAACGAAATTGAAATCGCCATCGGCGGCGCGGCAGCCCGATACGGCATCGGCAGCGATTTCTATCCTCACCGGCACAGCGTGTCCGGCAGCGTGACGGCACCACTCGTCTTCGCAGGATACGGCATCAGCGCCCCCGCGTTAGGCTACGACGATCTCGCTGGTGACGTTCGCGGCAAGATTGTGCTGATCCTGGATCACGAGCCGGGAGAATCCGACTCAGCCAGCGTCTTCGACGGGCTCGTCACCTCGGAATACGCCAACCAGCTGAAGAAGACAGTCGCCGCTCAGGAAAAGGGCGCAGCTGGGGTCTTGTTCGTCTCCGATGTGCACGCGCATCCCGGGCCTGAGAACTTCGACGCGAGCGCGCGCTTCTACTGGCCATCGCAACCGCCTCGCATGGAGCGCTACTTGTTAGGTGCCTGGGCGGAAAAGGTCCGCATCCCGTCGGCACAGATCTCCACCGCGCTGGCGCAGACGATAGTCGGACGTGGCGGCAAATCGCTGGCTGAACTCTCGCGTGCTTCGGATAACGCGAAGGGAAATGCACCAGTCCCGCTCCCAGGCGTCATGGTATCGCTCATCACGAGCGTGCATCGCGGCGTGGTGCGGGATCGCAACGTCGTTGCGGTACTCGAGGGGAGCGACTCCACGCTGAAGAACGAATGGGTGGTGCTCAGCGGACACCCGGATCACGATGGCGCGCAGGGAGACCAGATCTGGAACGGCGCGGATGACAACGGATCCGGGACCGTCGGTCTCGTCGCCATTGCCGAAGCGTACGCAATGGGCGCAAAAGCCGGTCGCAGGCCGCGTCGTTCGATTCTGTTTGCGGCCTTCAATTCCGAGGAGCGTGGTTTGTTAGGCGCGTGGGCATTCACCGAAGCACCGCTTGTTCCGCTCAATCAGATCGTGGCGGTGCTGAATATGGATATGATCGGCCGCAATGAAGAGGTGCCCGTGGGCGGTGGCAATCGCTTCCGCGGACTCCCGGTGCAGACCGCGGAGTCCAACAACAATTCAGTCACCTTGCTCGGTTGGAGCCGTTCGCCGACCCTAACGAGCGCGATCGAGCAGGCCAACGGCGCCTACGGCTTGCAACTCAAGAAGAACTACGATAACAACCAGTCCAACTTGATTCGCCGCAGCGACCACTGGCCGTTCATTCAGCGCGGCGTACCTGGCATCTGGTTTCACACCGGATTACACCCGGATTATCACACGATCTACGACGATCCGGAGAAGATCAACTATCCGAAGATGGAGAAGATCACTCGGCTCGTGCACCAAGTGAGTTGGGATCTAGCGCAGGGCGTCGATCGACCGCGCATGGCCACCAATCCGTAACGTATAGAGGCTCGTAACGCCGACACCGACAACTAACAAGGAGCGATGACCGGAAACGGTCGATGAACGGATAATGTCCGTTGCTTCAGTTCATCCGCTCATCGCACGATTGGTGGGTTGTCGAGGCTAGGGATGCGCACCCGAGCCCGAGGCGCGCTCCAGGCTTCCACGGAGCTCGAATAGTCCGACGATAAACGGGTCGAGCCCTTTGGGTTGCGACTGCAATAGCACGCCCGCGAACGGCAATCGACCGTTAGGCAGCGTGCCGGCTTGCCAGGCATTCGCCTTGGTAGACCACGTCGCGCCCGCTGCACGTTCGCCCGGCTGATCCGTCACCGCGACGAATCCGTAGGCCGGGTTCAATATCACGTCCTCATATTCGTACCACGTGCCGGTCGAGTCGGCGCGAAACGCGTCTACCACAACCTTCCACTTCCCCGCCGCAGGATTCTGCACCATCACCGTCTCCTCACCCAGCATGTCGCCATCGGCACGCGACGCGACGCACTCCTTGCCGCTGCAGTCAAAGAGGTAGAGGTCAAGATCCGCGTTCGCCGAGCCGACGCCACGCACGCGCGCGACGAGGGCCGTCGAACCAGCGGGAACGTCGAGGTCATAGACCTTCTGCTGCGTCGCGCGGAGTTGCGTGCGGTCACGTCGTACGCTGCCAAGCGGCACGCTGATGGCAGCACCCGGGAACGCGGCCATGCGGTTGGTGACTGCCACGTCCGCGGTCGCGCTGCGCTCCGAGTTAGCACCTAACGCGTCCAATGTCGCTCCATGTGCCAATGCGACGTCGGCTGCAATTGCCGACACCGTCAGAG
Organism: Gemmatimonadota bacterium; assembly: GCA_040753195.1. Classification (GTDB taxonomy): domain Bacteria; phylum Gemmatimonadota; class Gemmatimonadetes; order Gemmatimonadales; family Gemmatimonadaceae; genus DASYRX01. The sequence continues at coordinate 4,815 of JBFMFA010000205.1, forward strand.
TGACGGGCGTATTTGGCACCGCGGCGGATTTCTTTGCCTGCTGCCAGTCGAAGGTGCGCGTGTCGTCGACATCCTGAAGTCGAATTTCCCAAACACCAGGCGCGGGGTCCAATATGGCGTACGTCCGTTTGCCTGTCGTGTCGGCCTGACGCAGACCGGTCACATTGCGCGTGTCCGGTCGGGTCACGGCGACGAGTACCCGGCGCTTCGTCGTCTCGACGTCAATCCGCAACGCGGACGCGCCTTCGGGGACGCGATAGTACAGGTGGCTCATGCCGGGTCTCGGCACATCGAATTTCTTTTCGACGCGGTATCCATTGGCACTCGTTAGGGCATCCGCGGCGACGACCGTCGCCTGGGTGCGGTATTCGAAGCCGGGATGATTCGGATGATCCAGCGTCAGCAAGGCGGTGTGCACGCCAGCGGTCGTCGGGGCCACGCTGAGCGTGACCGGCGTCGGCACGTTGAGCGGCAACGTGACGGAGGCCGGAGACGAAAAGGTGCCCGCGTTGCCGACCCAACCTAACGAAAACGTCATCGCTCCTCGGGGCCCGCTCGTGCGCGTAAACGTGATGGTCCGTTCACCCCGGTCGCCGGCGACCCACCCTTCGCGCTCGAAGAGACCGACCCCTTCGTGCGCCGTCGTCAAGAGGCTGCTGGTGGCATGCCTAACGCTCGCGTAACTCGTGATGGTGATCGGCGTGCGCACGGTATCCAGCGCCTTGAGGATCTCCCAGGCGCCGGCCACGTTCACGACACCGTTCCCCTGCTTGTTCGCGGGGATATGCGGAACCCACCGCGCCGACGTCCTGAGCGCGTGACGCAGGCGATACGCGTCGAACTTCACGTTCGCCTGACGAGCCGCGCTGATCAGCAGCGCCACCGCACCTGCCGTCGTCGGCGTCGCCGTGGACGTCCCACCGGCGATGTTGTATCCCGGCGGCAACTGCATCAGCCCAGGAATCGCTGTTCCTTCGACGAAACCGCGTCCCGTACTCACATAGTTCGACGGAGCGATCACGTCCGGTTTGAGCGCACCATTGCCCATCGGCCCGTAGCCGCCGGTGATGAGCAAATTGTCGTCGTGCTCGACGCGCACACCGTGATTCGCAAAGAAGTTCGCTTTGCTTTCATGTCCCCCCACGGAGATCGCACCATGCGCGAGCGCATAGTCGTCGATCGATGCGAGCACCGCGTAGTTATGCGTCGGAATGACGATTGGCTTGCCGTATTTCGCGATGAGCCGACCATAGACCACGGTGGGAACGAGCCGACC
>JBFMFA010000206.1:0-6074 GCA_040753195.1 Gemmatimonadota bacterium
CGGAGACTTCGTGCTCGTGTTAGGCGGTGACTGCAGCGTGGTCCTCGGCTGCCTGCTCGGCGCGGCCGCGCGCGGACGCGTCGGTCTCGCCTATCTCGACGCACATGCCGATTTCGCCACGCCGCAAGAATCACGTACCGGATCCGTTGCCAGCATGTGCCTCGCGCTTGCGACTGGACGCGGAGCAAGCCCGCTCGGCGGCCTTCAAGGCGCGCGGCCGCTGGTGTGCGGTGAAGACGTCGTGCTCATCGGAAGACGCGACCACGCCGACGCGGCCATCTATGGCCAGGATCAACTCGCTGCCCACGGGATTGTGGACGTCACGCATGAACGCGTACGCGAGCGCGGCGCTGCAACCGTCGCGCACAAGTGCATCGAGCACCTAACGCGGCAAGGCATCAACGGGTACTGGGTGCATCTGGACGCGGATTTGCTCGATCCCTCGGAAATGCCGGCGGTTGATTCGCCGGAACCGAACGGGCTTTCCCTCGACGAGGTGCGCGACCTTCTGCGTCCCCTCGTGCGGCACCCTGCCGTACTGGGCATGGAGCTGACCATCTACGACCCTCAGCTCGATCCCGAGCGCACGAGCGCGGAGCGCCTGGTCACGCTGCTCGAGTCCGTGCTGGTGGGACAGGAGATTCTGTGATTGCACGAACGTGGCACGGCCGCGTGCCGAGGTCGAAAGCCGAGGCCTACTATCGCTATCTCGAACGAACCGGTCTTGCCGACTACCGGTCGACGCCGGGGAACAAAGGCGTGCTGGTATTGCGCGAGGACGTGGGCGACGTCACGCACTTCACCCTAACGAGTCTCTGGGAGTCGTTGGAGGCCGTGCAGCGCTTTGCCGGCGCCGACTTCACGACGGCGCACTACTATGCGGAGGACGATGACTTCCTTCTGGAACGGGAGCCCGGTGTGAGGCACGCTGTCGTGCTGCTGGCGGAGTTACAGAAATAGTCAGACGCGTTGCTTCACCGGCTTGCGAACACGCGTTGCTGGGAGGGCGGGTTCGGCGTTCACTTCGGCGAGGAGCGGGATCTTCGCGAGGATCCTGGTGAGCTGCGCGAGATCCTCCGGATCGAGATCGATGAGTTCCTGCGGAGGTTGGTGCATCGCCGCGAGGACGGCGTCTCGTGTTTTGGCGCCGCGCGTAGTGAGGCCGACGAGTTTGATGCGGCGGTCGCCCTCGAGCGAGCGCCGCTCAACGAGGTTTCGGCTTTCGAGGCGATCGACCACCCACGTGGTATTGGACGCGTCGGTACAACACAGGTCAGCCAGCGCGCGCATCGGCTTGGCTTCTCGCGGGTCCATGGCACACAGCGTCTTTGCATCGTTAGGCGACAGGCCGTAGTGCTGGAGCACGTGCTCGCGTTGCCCACGCGTGCGCGTAAAAAGGTCGACGAATTGTCGCCAGACTTTCGCCGCAAGCGCATGGCGCTCGCTGGTTCGTTCAACGGGCATGGTCGTCACTCGAGGTTGGCGTAGAGCGATCGCACCCAGGATGAACAGGATGTTGCTTATTGGTTACACGCGTCATGCGTGCTGCGCAAATCATGACTGAGCGACTGGTTGCCACGGGCTGGAGGACTGAACAGTACAATGGATTTAACTATTTAATGCGTACCATACTTGAAATAGTATAAGCATCAATCTAGATACACGGCCCACCGGATTCCTATGCTCATTCGTCGCATGCGGGCCACTGCGGCTCGCCTCGTCACCAGGACCGTTCGCCCCACAGCAATTGAAATCCTGCTGGTTCGGTGTATCTTCGGTCCTCCGTCCTGTCGATTTGGGCCGGCGTTGATCGACGAAGGGGCAGAGCGCCACACGCATCCGCGGCGATGAGTTTTTCAGGGCGCAGCCGTCACAAGGAGTGCAGGCCGGCGCTTCAAATCGCCGTCACCGTGTAACGGATACACGCCCGCAACGAGGGAGAGGGGCTGATGCAATTCGCTGAGAGGTTCATCCGACGTCCCGTGCTCGCCAGCATGGTGAGCCTGGGGCTCGTTCTTGTCGGTTTGATCGGGTACACGCGACTGCCAGTGCGCGAATTCCCCGATGCCGACCCGCCGATCGTGACGGTGACGACGCTGCTGCCTGGCGCCAGCCCCCAGGTCGTCGAGTCTGCAGTGACTGACATCCTCGAAGAAGAGCTGTCGAGCGTCGAGGGCGTGCGCACAATGTCCAGCTCGAGTGCCGATCAGATGAGCACGATCACGATGGAGTTTTTGCTGGATCGGCCCATCGAGGACGCCGCGCAAGACGTCCGGGACAAGGTAGCTCGCGTGAGGGGTTTTCTGCCCGAAGACATCGAAGAGCCGGTCGTCGCCAAGCAGGAAGCGGACGCCTTCCCGATCATCTTCATGAGTCTGTCGTCGGACAAGTACAGCATGATGGAGCTGTCCGACATCGCCGACCGACAAATCAAGCCGCGCCTGCAGACGATTCCTGGCGTGTCGGGGGCGCCCATCTACGGTGAACGGCGCTTCTCGATGCGCGTATGGCTTTCACCGCGAGAGCTGGCGGCCCGTCGCCTAACGGCGCAGGACGTGGAGAGCGCGATTCGCACGCGCAGCGTCGAGATCCCTGCCGGGCGTATCGAGTCCGACCGGCGCGAATTCTCGGTGCGGTACCTCGGTGAAATGAAGACTCCGGAGGAATTCGCCAACCTGACGGTTCGCAGCGGCGATAATGACCTCATCAAGCTGGGGGACATCGCGCGCGTCGAGCCGGGACCGGAAGACGAACGCACGGTCACCCGGTTCTCCGGAAAAGACGCGGTGTTCATCGGCGTCGTTAGGCAGTCGAAGGCGAACGTCCTGGAGGTGTCGCAGGGCGTATACAAGGAACTGCCGGGGATTCAGGGGGCGCTCCCGCCAGGCGTAAAGCTCGACATGGCGTTTGACGCGACCGTCTTCGTGCAGCGTTCCATCACCGAAGCGCAGGAGACGCTCCTGCTCACGGCAGGTCTCGTCATTCTCATCATCTTCCTGTTCCTCGCCACCCTGCGCGCCACCATCATCCCGGCATTGGCGATACCGGTCTCGGTCATCGCGACCTTCGGAATCCTCGCCGCGTTCGGCTACTCGATCAATACGTTCACGCTCCTGGGGCTCATCCTCGCGATCGGCATCGTCGTCGACGATGCGATCATCGTCCTCGAGAACGCGTATCGTCATCAGGAAGAGCTGCACAAGGATCCCGAGACGGCGGCGATCGACGCCACGCGCGAGATTACCACGGCGGTCATCGCGACCACGATTGCGCTGCTCGCCGTGTTCTCGCCGCTTCTCTTCTTGACGGGTGCCACAGGACGCCTCTTCAACGAGTTCGGTGTCGCGGTCGGCGGTGCTGTTCTCGTCTCCGGTATTGTCGCGCTGACCCTAACGCCGATGCTGTCGGCGAAGATTCTGCGCGTATCCACAAAGGACTCGGCCTTTCACCGGCGCGTGCAGCGCGACCTCGACCGCATCACGAACGTCTACGTGCGGTCACTCGGCGCCTCGTTGAGACGGCCGGCAATAGCGATCGGGGCCGGCGTGGCGCTCACGCTCGCCGCCGTCGTCCTGTTTCGCACGCTGAAGCGCGAGTTCGTTCCGCCTGACGATCGTGGTTTCTTCTTCACGTTTGTCATCGCCCCTGAAGGCGCGACGGTACAGTACACCGACGAATACCTGCGTCAGATCGAGACGATCGCGCACCGCACGAAAGACGTGCGATCCACGTTCTCCGTGATCGGCTTTGGCGGTGCTCCGAATTCCGGCTTCTTCGGGACGATTCTCGAAGATTTCGACAGGCGCGACCGCACGGCGCAAGACGTCATCAACGAAATACAGCCGCAGTTCTTTTTCGGCGTACCTGGGGTGTTCGCGTTCGCGACGAATCCGCCCGCATTTGGCGGTTTCGGGCAACCGGTGCAGTTCGTGGTCCGGCACCGTGATTTCGAAGCGCTCGTGAATGGGATGGATACGCTGGTGGCGCGGGCGCGAACCATCCCCGGTTTGATGAATGTCGACACCGACCTGCGTGTCACGCGGCCAGAGCTGATCGTGAGTCTCGACCGCGACCGCGCGGAGGATCTGGGTGTGCCCGCACGGGACATCGCGGTCACATTGCAGACGTTGTTAGGCGGACGTGACGTCAGTCGGTTTACGTCCGACAACAAACTTTACGACGTGATCCTGCGTCTGGACCCCGACGAACGTGCCACGCCGTCGGACATTACGGGGTTGCAGGTCCGCGGAAGCGACGGATCGCTCATTCCCCTCGATGCCGTGACCAAGGTCGAGGAACGCAGCGGACCGCGCCAGCTGAACCACCACAATCGTGTGCGCTCCTTCACTCTCTCAGCGAGTATGGCACCGGGCTTCACGTTAGGCCAGGCGCTCGATTCATTGACGGCGGCGGCGAATGAAGTGCTGCCAGCCGGCAGTTCGCTCGATCTGGCCGGTGAGTCGCGCGAATTCCGCGATTCGGGCGGCACGCTGTACTTCGCGTTCGTCCTCGCGCTCGTGTTCGTGTTCATGGTGCTCGCCGCGCAGTTCGAGTCTCTGCTGCATCCGTTCACCGTCTTGCTGGCGGTGCCACTCGCCGTGACTGGCGCGCTGGCGGCGCTGTGGGTCGCAGGATCGACACTCAACGTATACAGCCAGGTCGGGATGATCTTGCTGATTGGACTCGTATCGAAGAACTCGATCCTTCTCGTCACGTATGCCAACGACCTGCGCGCCAAGGGGCACGATGCGCTCGAGGCGATGCGTGAGGCAGGACGCATTCGACTGCGTCCGATCCTCATGACATCGGTTGCCGCCATTATCGGCGCGCTGCCGATCGCACTGGGTCTTGGGGCCGGAGCCGGAAGCCGGCGCCCGTTAGGCTACGCGATTGTCGGTGGCTTGATCGTATCGACACTGCTCACGCTGTACCTGGTCCCTGCCGTGTTCGTGGTATTCGAGAAGGCGCGCGCTCGGCGCGTCCGGGCGGGGCAGGCGTTTCAACCGGTTGCGGGCTCCGCGCCGGCTTCGATGGAGGCGCAGTGATGTCACGTCGCATCTATAGATACATGCTGTCGAGCGGCCTCGCGCTCGGCGGCACGGTGGGTCCGTCGGTTGCGTTGGGTCAGGCACAGAGTAGTGGCGTGCCCGCCGTGAGTCTTGGAGAGGCACGACGTCGCGCCACGTCCGTAAATCCTGACGCGGTCGCGGCGCGCACGCGCGTCGAAACGGCAGGGTGGGAGCGCCGTGCCGCGCGGACGAACCTGTTCACCCCGAGCCTAACGGGTGGTGTGAACTATACCCGCTTCTCCGAACCGTTTTTCAACTTCGGCACCGGTGCAATCACGCCGAACGCCACGTCGGCGACGCTCGAGGCGCGATACACCGTGTTAGGCGCCGGGAAGTTCGGGATGCTGCGTTCTGCCAACGCGTCGCTCGAGAGCGCCGAGGCGAATGAGACAGCGGCCCGTTTTCTCACGGCCCTGGACGTCGATGCTGCGTATTTCTCAGTACTGGCGGACCGCGAGCTTGGGCGCGTCGCGAACGAGCGCCTCAAACGTGCGGAGGAGCAGTTCGGAATTGCGCGGGTGCGTGTGCTGGCCGGCGAGGCCATCGCGTCCGATTCGCTGCAGCTGCTGCTGGAAGTGAACCGCGCGCGGCTCGCCGTCCTGAGTCAAGATTCCGCGCTCGCGGCATCTCAGTTCCGGCTCGGCAATCGCATCGGCCTCGAAGGGCCGGCCGATGCCGCGGCGATCGATTCTGCGTTGCCTCCTCCGCTTCCGTTCAGTGAAGCGGATGCCATCGCCGAGATGCGTACTCGGGGTCCGGAGATCGAGGCCGCGCGCGCTGACGAACGGCGCGCAGATGCGGTGCTCACGGCCGAGCGCGAACGATACCTCCCCGCGATTTCATTGGCGGCGACGACCGGCGCGTACGACAGCGAGCTTTTTCCGTCGGCGCTCAGACGCTCACAGCTTGCGGTCGCAGTATCGCTCCCGTTCTGGGACGGTGGGCAACGTGAGCTTGCGGTGGCTCGCCTTGGGGCCGAGCGCACTGTCGCCCGGTCGCGGCGTC
>JBFMFA010000207.1:0-6067 GCA_040753195.1 Gemmatimonadota bacterium
TCTCGCGCATGACCACGAGGCGTTGCTCGGTTTGATACAGTTCGTAGAACGCCATCGCCGCCTGGCTGCGCAGCTCCCATGAGACTTCATTTGCGCGCTCTTGCTGCGCGCCCGCTTGCGCCGTGCTCACCCGTCCTGAGAGACCGAGCTTGCCGGCCACAGGGACCATTTGCATCACCTGCAGCTGCGCCATGCCTAACGGGTCCATCGGCCGCAGGCCCGGGACCGTGTAGTTCATGAAGCCGACCTGAAGCTGCGGATCAGGCGGCAGCTTGGAGGATGGAATGCGCGCCTCCGCCGCTCGCACAAGCGCACGTGCGGCCTGGAGCTTGGGGCTCTCGCGCTGTACGTCGCGGTAGAGATCGCCGAGCACGAGCGTCGCGCTGCGCTGCGCGGGCAGCGTGCGCCAGCCGATGGCGGCAAGCGTTATGGACGCGAGCGCGTGCCAAACGGCGCGGCGCAGCTTCGCTGCGGATTTCAGTCTGGACATGTTCCCTTCGAGTCTCCCTGTGACGGCCGGCGCTATGCCGGCCGGATGCTATCGCGCGCACACGCCTAACGAGTAGACGCGGCGGCACAACTCAGTTTGTGCTGGGGGAGACTACGCCCGCGGAGGGGGAGGTTCGGGGGCGACAGTACGTGTGGCCGCGTGTACGGTGCCGAAGCGAGGCACGACCTGCATCCCGCCGTCGGTCGACGCGGTCTGCCGCAGCGCGGCGGTCATGACGACACTGCCGCAAACGGCCATCGAGCTACACACCACACTGTCCAGCGGGCAGCTCATGTCGCCTGGCGCTCCGCCGCAGTCTGTGTCGTGCGCGGGCGCCACGTGCGCCACTAGAGCGGCGGATCCGCTCGCTGGCAGCCCAGCCTCGGCGTGCGACGGTTCCCGACATCCGAACCCGCTCCCGACCAGGATGTACTGGCCAAGCGCGAACAACAGTCCGAGAGCACTGGCACGCGGGAGCAGCTGCATTAGCCAAACACTGTTCACGGTAGAAACTAGGAATCAGGGCGCCCCGAAGCAGCGCCCTACGGCATCCATGATACGACTTCGAGCGGTCGCCGGTCGTCCGGCACCGGCTGAGTTTTTGTCAGGCAATACCTGACGCCATCTATATATACATGCTCTTGGTGCCCAACGGTCCCTGGTGCACTCCGTGGCGGCGCCAAGCGGTCCTATTGTCGCCGAGCACGGGACGACCAATGGATCGCGCGGATCTTCCAGCCGCTCGGCGTGCGCGCGAGCACCATCAATTCCGCGCTCGAAGAGTTGATCTGACGCCCGCGATACTCGCCTTGTGTCGTGCTTGTGGACGTCGCCCACGCAACACTTTCCTCAACGACCACGCGAATCGGTCCCCGCTCGCCCTTGATAGCGCGCGCAAAACCGATGTCGCCGGGAAGGTGATGCGAGCGATACTGATCTAGCGTTTCGATGCCGCCGCTCTCAAGGATGATCGCATCCCGGGCGAGGAGCGCCAGCGCGGCGGTGCTGTCGCCCGCAGCGAGCGCCGCGTGGTACGCCGTGACGACGGCCGCGACATCGGTCGAGTCGCTGGCTGCCAGGGCGACCTCGCCGCGCGACTCCATCGGAGCCCCGTTAGGCGCCCCAACCTGGAAGACCAGCGTCGCGAACGCCACTTCCCACTCCGCCGATGACCCGCCGGCAGGTGCGGCGTGCAAGGTCCGTGCGTTCCACAGGCCGGCGCGCTGTAGCGGGATTTTCGCGACGCCATCGCTGCCGGTGACGACGGACAGGTCCTTCTCATCCTGGGCGGCGTTAGGTGCCGGCGCCACACCTGCGTGCAGGTGCGCCCCCGCCACGGGCTGCGCGCGGAAGAGGAGACGGACCGCCAGCGAGTCCCCCGCATGCAGCGTCGACGGGTCGTTCACCGGCACGAACTCCAGCGCGTGCGCGACGGTGCGTGCGAACGCGCGCGGACCGCCGCGTCCAATCTCTACGATCGTCTTCGCGTACTTGGCCGCGCGCTGCGTTACGCTGGCCGTCTTGGGATATGCGCCGTCGCGCTCATACCGCTCGGCCAGTTCGCGATTACCCTCGAGGGCGATATAGCGCTTGAGGTTCGCCGGAGTGGTGCGACTCGCCCGCGCGACGAGGGCCACCGCAATGACCCGCTGCCCAGGCGTGGCCGGCTTGTGGCGCAACATGAGCGACGAGTCCTTCACTGACAGATCCGTGATGCGTTCGTCGTCAGTCGCGCCCACGACACGTGCCTCGGCGACTCGGTCGGGCACGACCGCGCTCGTGCTCGTCGGAAAGCGCGTCCCAGTCTGGCCGCGGACCTCCAGCGCGCCGCCGGGGGCGATGACGAAGGCGTTAGGCACGATCCAGAAGTCGTGTGCGGAAAGCGCGACGGTGCTGACCAGCAGCAGGATGCCTGCCAGGCATGCCGCCGCAAGCGCGCGACGGACGCGGCCGGTCCGCCAACGCGAGCGCTTCACGATTGTTGCCACGGTTCACCTCTTGGAAGATGTCAGCTGATTGCTCGACGCAAACGGGGGTCTGGGCGCGGAAAACGAGAACGTAACGTCTGATTTTACTTCCGGTAAAGTAGCCCGCCGGAGATCCCAGGTCCGGCCGGGCAGCCGCTCCGCTGACGCCGGCAGCCGAGCCGGTCGGCGGGGATCGATTCTTGCCCTCCCGTCTGCATGGACGCCGGCGCCGCCTAACGCGGGATGCCGGCAGCGCACGGGGTTCGCAATGGGCGCTCAGCGCGACATCGTCATCATCACCGGCAGCAGCGGCCTGATCGGTTCGGCCGCAGTGCGTCGCCTTGCCAAGCAGTCGATAGTCGTGGGCTTGGACCGCGAAGGGGACCCGAATCCACCTATCGAGGCGGAATGCGTTTGCGTCGACGTGGCGTCCGACGAAAGCGTCAAAACTGCGCTTGCCCGCGTTCGCTACGCGTATGGCGAGCACATCGCTTCGGTCATCCATCTCGCCGCGTACTACAAGTTCTCCGGCGAGCCGAGCCCGAAGTATGAATCGATCACTGTGCGCGGCAGCGAACGCTTGCTGCGCGCGCTGCACGATTTTCACGTCGAGCAATTTGTCTTCTCGAGCACGATGCTCGTGCACGCGCCGTCGGCACCGGGCCGGCCTATTACGGAGGACTCGCCGCTCGAGCCGAAATGGGAGTATCCGCGCTCGAAAGTAGCGGCCGAGCGCGCCATCCGTGCGAAGCAGCGCGGGATCCCGGCGGTTGTTCTTCGAATCGCCGGGGTCTACGACAACTGGTGTCACTCGCCGCCCATCGCGCATCACATCCAACGCATTTACGAACGGCAGGCGACCAGCCACGTCTTTCCGGGCGATGCGGACCGGGGGCGCAAGGCATTCATCCACCTCGACGACCTGCTGGACGCGCTCGAGCTGCTCGTTAGGCAGCGCGCCGAGCTGCCGCGCAAGTTGACGCTCCTCCTCGGCGAGTCCGAAGCGCTGAGCTTCGCCGAGCTGCAGGAGAGCATCGGCGCCCTCGTTCACGGCGAGGAATGGGCGACGCGCCAGGTGCCGCAGCCGCTCGCGGAAGCGGGCGCATGGGTGCAGGACAAGCTTCCGGGGGCGCGCGAGTCGTTCATCAAACCCTGGATGATTCCGCTGGCTGACGATGACTTCGAGTTGGACGTCAGTCGCGCGGCCGAGGTGCTGGGGTGGGAGCCACGGCATCGACTGCGCGACGAGCTGCCGCGGATGATCCATCACCTCAAGACGGACCCGGAACGCTGGTATCGCGAGAACAAGCTCGAGGCGCCCGATTGGCTCGAGTCGGCGAAGCACGCGGCCCCGGAGCAGCGCGCGCCGCACGCGGCGATGCAGGAGCACGCCTAACGTGGCACACGCCACTGTCGCGGAGCACGAGCACGAAGCCCACGCCGGCAAGCAGCGCGGCGCGATGCCTGATCACACGCACATGCTCGAGCAGCACCACCGGCAGTGGCTCTGGGTGCCGCTGCTCGTCGCCGTCCTTGGCGCCTGGCTGATCAGCAGTCCGTTCATTCTGGGGTATACGAACGCGGGTCTTGCTGGCCTTGAGGTGGCGCGAGTGACCGCGACGCGGAATCTCGCGCCGATTGCCTCACGCAGCAGCGCGATGCTGTGGAGCGACGTGCTGAGTGGCGCTGCCCTTGTCGTACTGGCGTTTCTTTGGCTGATCAAGGCGCGACGCCTCTGGGCGCCCTGGGCAGCGTCATTCGTCGGCGTCTGGCTCCTCTTTGCCCCGCTCGTCTTCTGGGCACCGACCGCCGGCGCGTATGGGAACGACACGCTGATTGGCGTACTGGTCATCGCCCAGACCGTGCTCATCCCCGGCATGCCCGGCATGATGCTCATCATGCAGCCGGGGCCGGAGGTGCCGCCCGGTTGGTCGTACAATCCGTCCGCCTGGCTGCAGCGCGCCCCGATTATCGCGTTAGGCTGGATTGGCTTCGTCCTCTCACGCCATCTGGCCGCGTATCAGCTCGGCTATGTCGACACGGCGTGGGATCCGATCTTTGGCGATCAGACGATGCGGATTCTCGATTCGGATGTCTCGCGCGCCTGGCCCATCTCCGATGCGGGGCTCGGTACTGTCGCGTACGCGCTCGAGGCATTGATGGGGTACATGGGCGGCTCCGATCGCTGGCGCACGATGCCGTGGATGGTGACGTTTTTCGGGATCCTCGTGATCCCGTTAGGCACTGTCAGCATCGTCCTCGTGATGATGCAGCCGGTGGCGGTCGGCGCGTGGTGTACGCTCTGCCTCGTCACCGCGCTCGCCATGCTGATCATGATTCCGCTCACGCTCGATGAAGTCGTCGCGATGCTTCAGTTCCTCGCGCGCAGCCGTCGAGAAGGAAAATCGCTCTGGCGCACCTTCTGGCTGGGTGGCACGGTCGACGGAGGCGACAAGGATGCGCGCACTCCGCGCTTCACAGCGCCGCTCAAGGAATCCGGGCCGGCCATGGTGTGGGGCGTATCCGTGCCATGGCCCTTAGCGCTCAGCGCCGCGTTAGGCATCCTAGTGATGGGCCTTCCCGCGTGGCTCGGGATTCCGCGTGAGGCGGCGACGACCCACTACATCGGCGGGGCGCTCGTGACCACGGTGGCAGTGATCGCGATGGCCGAGGTTGGCCGAGCGCTGCGTTTCGTTAATGTACTGTTCGGGGCGTGGATTGTCGGTACGGCGTGGACGTTAGGCAACGTAAGCGGTGCCGCCCGCTGGATCGGACTGGCCACGGGGATTGCCGTGATTGTGTTGAGCATACCGCGCGGCGTGGTGCGAGAAGTCTACGGTCGCTGGCAGCGCGTCGTGGTGTGAAAACGACATCCCCCAGCCGCGCCGACGCGAGTCGCGGGTACCGTCAGATCGGCGACTATGCGCTGATCGGCGATGCGCACACAGCGTCACGCGCCGCGACGGACGGTTGCATCGACTGGTGCTGCTGTCCGCGCTGGCCGAGCGGCACTACCGAGAGCCATGGGACCCATTCCGGGACCCATTCGATGCCGAAATCCGCACGAAATGCTTGGCGACGGTCGCACCAAGCATCGCGCTCTCAGAGGGGAATTGGCGCGTACTCAACTCACCCCTTGTTTTTCGGCCTTCTTCCCAAGCTGGACGTCGCCGGTTCGAGTCCGGTCGCCCGCTCTCCAAACAAACGCAAGGCGAACGTCTGCGATCACGGCCCGTCGTCTCGGCGGGCCTTTTTTTGTTGGCGCCGGAGGTAGCCGCGGGTTCACGTCGTTAGGCATCGGTCATTTGAGCCGGGAACAGACAAAACGACGATGACCGGAGGACCGGAAACAACGGATACAATATCTGTTGACGAGCCGAAAACTCGGCGACGTACGACGATCAATCGACTGGCAGTTTCATCCGGGTCATCGGGTCATTCGGTCATCGTGTGTTTCGTTTGTTACTGGCAAAACAGTGGTGCAGAATCTGCGTTTTGAAGCAGACCTCAGGTGTATCTCAGGAGTCTGCCATGAAAACGATCTCTACTGCTGTTCTGCGCCGCTATGACAGCGCGCTGTTGTTGTTGCGACTGGTTGTCGGTTCGGTGT
>JBFMFA010000208.1:0-6060 GCA_040753195.1 Gemmatimonadota bacterium
GATATCCACGATGCTCGGCAAGGAGAACATCGAGCTGGCCGATAGCATCAGGCCGGATTTGCGTTCGCGTGTTGGCCAGTTGCTGGCTGACGCCGCGCAGAGCCGCCATACGTGATGCGATGTGAACCGCGGCGAACGGCGTGAACGCAGCGTGATGACCGCGCGCGCCTAACGAACTATTTTGCCTCAACCAGCACGGTTCTCACAATAGAATCCAGCTTTGGGAAATTCCGCTCGAGCCAGGCATTTCCTTCGCGCTCGATGGGACCCTGATTGCCGGCGCGCATGCCGCCGCCGGCTCTCTCGTCGTAGCCAGCGTACAACTTGTCGATCACCTCGATCCCTTCGACGATCGTGCCGAACGGCGCAAAGCCTTCGGCGTCGAGCCGCGTATTGTCCGCAAGGTTGATGTAGATCTGAACGGTGCGGGTGTTAGGCGTCGTTAACATCGCGTACGCCATGGTGCCACGCAGGTTGCTCACGCGCGCCGTATCGTCAGGCAACCGCCGATCTTTCCACGCCATGATCACACGCGGGTCCCTGTGGAGGCCGAACTGCGCGATGAAGTTCGCGCGCACGCGAAAGAACTTCTGGCCGTCGAAGTACCCGGCGCGCACGAGGTTATAGAAGCGGTCCGTCCCGAACGGCGCCCACGCGCGCGTAACGGCGACCGTAAAGGGGCCCTGTGACGTTTCAAAGCGTACGCGGAATGTCTCCGGAGCTTTCCCGGTGCCAACGACCTCCGGTAGCGGGAGGGGCGACTCCTGCGCAGGAAGTGCAGCCGGCAGTGTGGCAAACGCTAACAGGGCGAGGACTGTCCAACAGGAGGTTCCCCGCGCACGTTGATTGGGTCCTTCCATCGTCACTCCCATGGCCAATCGAAAAGTTATCGCGTTGGTGGTGCTCGGCGCCGCATGCATTCAGCCGACTCGTCTCTCGCGCGACGATTCCGGCTTGGTGCTCGCGCGACAGGCATTGAGCGCGCCGAATCCCGGAGAGCCCGGACCGTATCGCGTTAGGCAGCTGTATTACGGCAGCGGGACCGACATCCGACGTCCGCACTTCAAAGATTCCATCACAATCAAGACGCCGACCGTCGACGGAAGCAAGATGGCGAGTACCGAAGACAAGTCCCGCAAGAAGTATTGGGGCTTTGGCTTCGACAAAATGCCGCTGAACGCGCGTGTCTGGTATCCGGACGGCGAAGGGCCCTTCCCGCTCGTGCTGATCGTGCACGGCAACCACAACATGAAGGAGTACTCCGATCCGGGGTACGGCTACCTGGGCGAGCTACTGGCCAGCCGCGGTTTTATCATGGCGTCGATCGACGAGAACTTCTTGAATGGCAACATGCGCGCGGAAAATGACGCGCGCGGGTGGATGCTGCTCAAGCACCTCGAAGCCTGGCGTGCATTCAATGACTCGTCAGGCAGGCCGTTCTACCGGAAAGTCGACACTACGCGCATTGCGCTCATGGGCCATTCCCGCGGTGGTGAAGCGGTTGCCGTCGCGGCGTCCTTCAACCGCTTGCCGTATTATCCGGACGACGCAAAGCTCGCGTTCAAGTTCAACTTCGGGATTCGCTCCATCATCGCGATTGCACCCGTCGACGGGCAGTATCGGCCAACCGGACGTCCCACGCCCGTCGAAAACGTGAGCTACCTCGTGATCCACGGATCTCACGACGGCGACGTCTCAGCCTTCAACGGCCTTGCGCAATGGCAGCGTGTGAAGTTCACCGACAACAAACCACGCTTTAAGTCCGCTATCTGGATGTACCGCGCGAATCATGGTCAGTGGAACACGGTCTGGAATAACAAAGACAACGGGCAGCGCAGCGAACGCTGGTTGAATCTCGATCAGCTTATTTCCGCCGAAGAGCAGCGTCAGTTTGGGAAAGTGATCATGACGGCGTTTCTGGAAGCGACGCTGCGTGATCGCACGGAGTACTTGCCCATCTTTCGAGATCATCGGTTGATCGGCTCCTGGTTGCCGAAGACGATGTATGCGACGCGCTTTGAAGAGAACGGTATGCGTGCCCTCGCGCGCTTTGACGAAGACGTTGACGTAACAAGCGGGAGTGTCGCCGGTGTTGTACTCAAGGGCGATAGTCTCTCGACATGGAAGGAAGCCAACGTTCCACTTCGCTGGCGCAACGCCACCGTCGGGCACAACGCCGTCTGGTTAGGCTGGAACAACCGTGTGGCTGGCGACGACACGACGAAGCGCGGACAGCCAGCCAGCTTCACCATAACGATCGGCGACTCGCTCCGTGGCGCGTGGGCAATCGACACGACGCAAGCCATCGTGCTGTCGCTGGCGCCCACCACCGACGTACCGGGGCCCCGCGCGGCGCCGAAGGATACCAGTAAGGCCGATAGCGCCAGGAAGGCGGCGGACGCGAAATCCAAGAAGCCGCCCATCAAGGTGAAGCCCGACTCGACGCCGTTCGATATTACAGTCGAAGCTGTGGACGACGCCGGGACGGCCGCGCGCGTGGCGCTGAGCGCATACGGACCTGTGCGTCGCCCGCTGGATATCTTCGTGAGCAGGCGCAGTGGTCGCGACAAGGCCAACTACGCCAGCACGTACGAAATCGTTCTGCAGACGTACGTTATCCCGTTAGGCGACCTCGTGCGCGCGCAACCCAGCTTCAACGGAGCGAGGCTGAAGGCGATCCGCCTCGTGTTTGACCGCACCGTTGCGGGAACGATCGTGATGAGTGATATCGGCTTGTCCAAGATCGATCGCGGCTTCTTGACCGTTTCTGCCGCGAGCGGTCGCTGATGCAGCGGATCCTAACGAGCGTTGTCAGCGCACTAGTGGTATTTGCTGCGGTAGCCGAGGGACAAGGAATTACCCGTGAGTTGAGCGCGTTGCGCATGCCGGCCTGGCCGCGCGTCGCTGGACTCGGCGACATCGGGGCGGCGACACTGCTCCCGGAGGGTTTGTTTTACAACCCGGCGCTTGCGGGTAGCGCGCCCGCCATGGCGGGGTCAGCGCACCTTTTTGGCTCCGATAGCATGCTCACGACGTTCGTCACGGGGATCGGCACCGGCGTGGCGAGCATCGGCGCGGGGATTCAGATCCTGCGCGCGAACATCGGCCCGGACCCGCTTGTCGACCCGATACCTGGCGTCGTCATTCCCGATGACCACAGCCTAACGACGATCAGTACGGTCGGCGCCATGATGCGGTTCAAGGGCATACGATGGGGCGCTTCGGCCAAATACGTGCAGATCCTCGAGCGCGGCACGAAGGAAGAAGGGGTTGCCTTTGACGTTGGTGCGCACCGGCAGATCGGCGTCTTCCAGGTCGGGCTCGCGGTGCAAAACCTTGGCGACGACATGGACGTCGGACCTGACAAGCTCGAGCTACCGTTTCGAGCGACGCTGGCGGCAGAGGGTCAAGGCCTGCCCATCGGCGCGTTCATCGATTTTGGCGCAGCCGCCGCTCTCGCAGTGGACCGTGACGGCGAGATCCTTCCCGCGTTAGGCGGGCAGGTGTTGTACACGCCTCTGGATGGATGGACGTTCACGGCGCGCGCGGGTGTGCGCCGCCCAGCTCCCAACTCCAATCAGCAGCCAATCACCGGCGGACTGGCGATCACGCTGGATCGCCTAACGCTCGACTACGCGATTGAAGGCGTGAAGCACGGCAACGCAGTGCACCGCATCGGCCTGCGCCTGCGCTAACCGTCGAGCAACGCGCGTAGCTCCGCAATGCGCGGCTCGATTTGCGTGCGCACGGCGGAACGATTCACCGCCACGACGAGCGACATGAACAGTGTGCTGCCGACCGTGACGGCAATCGCCTGCCCTACGCTGAGCGGGCCGATCATGAACAGGGTCACACCGACCCAGATCGGTCCCGCGTACCACCAGGCAATCGTCGACAACAAGCGGCGCTGCGCGTGCGCACTTTCGAGCTCGGCGCGCAACATCGCCTGCAACGGGAGCGTGTAATCCGGCGCCGAGCGCTGTGCTGCGCGCAGGCGCAGTGGGATTGTGACGCATGAGATCGCGACGATCAGCGCGCCAATCTTGGAGGCCACAAAGCGCGTTTCGTACGCGAGCCAGAGAAAGAGCGGTAGAAGAACCGCAGCCGTGATGATCTCGAGTCGGTCGCGCTTCCGAATGGCACGATGCAGTTCCGTTGCGCGCGCACGAACGCGCGCGATGACGTCATCGGTTCGCTCGCTGCTGTCGTCACCCTTCAGCCAATCAGCTTTCAGCTCGTCGAAGTGCATCGTCAGTCCTCGGTGTAGCGCGCTTCGAAAGTTCGCTTGACGCGGTGAATGCGAACGGCGATGGCATTGGAATTCATGCCGACGACCTCGCCGATTTGCTGTTGCGTTAGGCCTTCCATGTAGAGCAGCAGAACGGAACGATCGATCGCGCCAAGCGACGCGACGAACTCCGCAAGGATGGTCTCCTGGCGCCGCGGTTCATTGTGTGTCTGCGCGTCGCTGTCGGCGAGATCTTTCGTGTCTATCACTCGCCGGCGTTCGGAGCGTCTGTGCTTCAGCGCCGTATTGAGCGCAACGCGATAGACCCATGTGCCGAGGCTGGATTCCGCGCGAAACGACGGAAGGCTGCGCCAAACCTGAAATTGCATCTCTTGATACAGGTCGTCGGTTTCGCTTTCGGGCGACGCATACACGCGCGCGATCCGCCGCATGCTGGCGCCGTACTGCTGCAGAATTGCGCCGAAGCGCTGCTCTGCATCGCCGGCCTCCGGCGCGCTTTCGAGTTGCGCGATCGGTGCAACACTCTTTGGTGACAAAGCGTCGGTCCCCGCCGCGACGCGTGCTGAACGGGCCATATGAGATCAGTCCCATAGGATCGTCGGATCTTACAGTACGCCGCCGCTTAGAGTGGCCGCCCCCTTGCGAAAATCCTGTCTCCCCTAGAAACTCTAGGAGGCTTCCCTAGAAACTCTAGGAAGCGCACGGCCGTATACACAACGGCGTTGAGCCTCAAACGATCATGCCATCCAACTCGATCGAGCTACTCCGCGGAACGCTGGATCTACTCATTTTACGCGCACTGAGCGTTGAAACCACCCATGGCTACGGCGTGGCTCGCTGGATCGAGCGGGCAACGAGTGATGCGCTGCAAATCGAAGAGGGGTCGCTGTATCCTGCCCTCTATCGCTTGGAACGGCGAGCCTGGATCGAATCCGAGTGGGGGTTTTCGGAGAACAACCGGCGCGCACGGTTCTATCGACTGACGCGTAAAGGGAAACAGCAGCTGGCGACCGAAGCCGACGCCTTCACACGCTTCGCCAGCGCAGTGTTCCTCGCGTTAGGCGTGCGTCCAGCCTCCGCTTAGACTCCCATGCGCTTTTTCGGCATGCGACACGAAGAGTTTCACAAGGCTAATCCCAAAGCCAACGTGCGCGACGAGTTGGGTTTCCATATCGAGCGCCTGACGAGTGACCTTGTCGCACGCGGGTTGACGCTGGAACTGGCACGGGCGGAGGCACTGCGCCGTTTCGGCGACATGGAACGCGTGCGCGCCGAGTGCGAACGTCTCGAGACGTCGCGTGAGCGCAGCCGATCGCGAGCGCAGTGGATACACGATCTCGTAAGTGACGTCCGCTTTGGCGTGCGTGGGTTGCTGCGTCAGCCGATGTTCAGCATCGCCGCGGCGCTCACGTTAGGCCTTGGCATCGGCGCCAACACCGCGATCTACTCCGCGGTGGACGCCCTCCTGCTGCGTCCGCTCGCCGTGCCGCGACCGGACGAGCTTGTTGTAGTTGCGGCCAAGACGAAAGCGTTTGAGCTGCCGAGTAACACGTCGTACACCAACTACGAAGCCGTTCGTGAGCAGCGCGACGTCTTCAGTGATGTCGTGGCGTTCAACGGAGCCAAGTTCAGCATGCGCGTGGCAACCGGCGACGCGGAACCGCTCTTCGCCGGCATTGTGAGCCCCAATTACTTCGACGCGTTAGGTGTGCGCGCAAGAGTGGGACGCACATTCACGGAGCAGGAGGGCGAACAGCGGCTGCCCGTCGTCGTTTTGAGCGATGGATTGTGGGAGCGGAAATTCCAGCGCG
>JBFMFA010000209.1:0-6047 GCA_040753195.1 Gemmatimonadota bacterium
CTGTGCTGTTTTTCCGGATGGGCGACTTCTACGAGATGTTCTACGACGACGCGGAGCTTGCGTCTCGCGTGCTGGGCCTAACGCTGACGTCACGGAACAACGGCGGCGCCGCCGAAGTGCCGCTGGCGGGCGTGCCCGTCAAGGCTGGCCATGACTACGTCCGGAAGCTGGTGCAACAGGGATACCGCGTCGCGATCTGCGAGCAGGTGGAGGATCCACGGCTGGCGAAAGGCGTCGTTAGGCGAGCGGTGATCGAGACTGTAACGCCCGGCGCCGCGTTCAGCGACGATTTGCTGGATGGCGATCGCCACAACTTTCTGTGCGCCATTCAGCATCAGGGCCAGCTAGCGGGCATCGCGGCCGCCGATGTCTCCATCGGAACGTTTCGACTCATCGTTTGCGATTCGCAAGACGCTGAGACCGTTCTAGCACGCCTGAGCCCGCGCGAAATACTCATTGCGCGCGACGAGATGGTCGGCGGAGCACGATTCCCCGACGCTTTGGTGACTGAGCGCGAAGGGTGGGAGTTCGATGCCACGTTGGCGCGCGACGATCTCCTGCGACGCTTCCGGGTTGCCACGCTCGAAGGGCTTGGCATCACGGGGCGACATGAGGCCGCCGTGGGACCTGCCGGCGCGCTGTTGCGCTACATCGGCGAGCTACAGCCGAGCGGTGTACCGCACCTCATGCGTCCAGTGGTGGAGTCGACGACGGCGACGATGCCGCTCGACGAGATGACGCGGCGCAACCTGGAGCTGATCGAGTCACTGCGCAGCGGCAGCGACCCGGCAAACGGGCGCGCGGAGCAGGAACGCAGTGGAACGCTGCTCGGTGTCATCGACCGCACGCTCACGCCGATGGGTGCGCGGAAGTTGCGCGAGTGGATTCTGGCGCCGTTGCTCGATCGCGTAGCGATCGATGCGCGACTAGACGCCGTTGCGGCGCTCAAAGAGCACGCCGAGATCCAACTCTCGTTGACGGAGGCCCTGGACGGCGTGCGCGATATCGAACGATTGGCGGCGAAAGCAGCCGCCGGTCGCGCAACGCCGCGGGACATGGCGGGCCTGCGAGATTCGCTGGCGCGGCTGCCTAACGTTGAAGACGTGCTGCGAGGCGTCATGCCGGCGGGTCTATTGGCGACGCTCGTGAAGGACTGGGATAGCTGCGGCGACATCGTGTTGGCCATCAGCGGACAACTCGTCGAGCGCCCACCCGTCGTGGTGGGCGACAGCAGCGCCGAAGGGGCGACGATCCGCCCCGGGTTCGATCGCGAGCTGGACGAGTTGCGCGCGTTGCGCGACGGAGGGCGTGACGCTATCGCGCAGATTCAGGCCGCGGAGCGCGCGCGAACGGGAATCGCGTCGCTCAAGGTGGGCTACAACAAAGTCTTCGGCTACTTCATCGAGATCACCAACGCGAACAAGCACCTCATTCCTGCCGATTACCAGCGCCGTCAAACGCTCACGGGTGCGGAACGTTATGTGACCCCCGCGTTGAAGGAATACGAGGAGCGGGTGCTCACCGCGACCGAGCGGATCGAACAGCGTGAGCGGGAATTGTTCGACGCGTTGCGGAGGGCTGTGGGGGGCGAGATCGCGCGGCTGCAGAACGTGGCGACACAAATTGCGCTGCTGGACGTCTTGAGTGCTTTCGCAAACGTGGCGGCGCGTGAAGGATATGTGCGGCCACAAATGACCGACGATTTCGCACTGCACATCGTCGGCGGCCGCCACCCGGTTGTCGAACGGATGATGGCGCGTGAGTCCTTCATTCCTAACGATGTGAGCCTAACGCCTGACGCGCGAATGATCATTCTGACCGGCCCGAACATGGCCGGCAAGTCCACCATATTGCGTCAGGTGGGCTTGATCGTGCTGTTGGCGCAGATCGGCAGTTTCGTTCCGGCGACGCAAGCAACGATCGGCATCGTCGACCGCGTCTTCACGCGCGTAGGCGCGAGTGACAACCTGGTTCGGGGACAGTCGACCTTCATGGTGGAGATGGCGGAGACGAGCGCCATCCTGCATTCGGCGACGGCGCGGAGCCTCGTGCTCCTCGACGAAATCGGCCGTGGCACGTCAACGTATGACGGCGTGTCGATCGCGTGGGCGGTGAGCGAACACGTGCACGAACGGATCGGATGCAAGACGATTTTCGCGACGCACTATCACGAGCTGACGCAGCTGGCGGATGAATTAGGTGCACTTCGCAACTATAATGTTGCGGTGCGTGAAGTTGGCGACGACGTGTTGTTCCTGCACAAACTGCAGGCGGGGCCGGCCGACCGATCCTATGGAATCGAAGTCGGTCGACTGGCGGGATTGCCTGACGTCGTGATCCAACGCGCGCGCGCGGTACTCGGCCTGCTAGAGGGAGATCAGCTTGTTAGGCGGCTGGCGGTGCCCGGCCCCGCACCAGCGCAGCTGTCCCTCTTTGCCGCTGAGCCGCATCCTCTTGTCGAACGCTTGAAGAGCATTCGGACGGACGAGATGACTCCACTCGCAGCGCTGCAACTCCTGGATGAGCTTGCAGGGCAAGCGCGCACGTGAAGCCCCGTTCTTTCGCTGTCCTGGTGATTTTTGGGGCTTGTGCGCCGGCCCCGGCCGGCAACGAGTACGATTCGCTGCCGTTGCTGACGAGCGATGCGGTTCCATTTCGTTATCCACTGGAGCTGTATCAGCAGCGTGTCCAGGGAGACGTCACGCTGCGGTTACACGTAGACTCGAGCGGTGTCGTAGTCCCGGAATCGTTGCGCATCGTAGAGTCGTCGGGTCAGCCATCGTTGGATACTGCTGCGATGGCGGGCGCGACGGCGCTTCAGTTCAGGCCGGCTCGTCTCCGTGGACGCGCGGTACCTTTGACGGTTCTTTTCCCCGTGAAGTTTCGCGTCCCGGCGCAGCCCGGTGGGAGTGATACGAGTGGCCGCCTTCAGGATCGTTAGCTACACCCCTCCTCACGCGAGCGACATATGACGAGCGTCGAAGCGAACTCGGAGACGACGGTAGAACGCAATCGACGGCCGTACCGGTCGGTGCTGGAGACGATCGGCTGGACTCCGCTGATTCGCCTAACGCGTGTGACGAAGGGTATAGTGACGCCGGTGTATGGAAAAGCGGAGTTCTTCAATCCCGGCGGCTCGTTGAAGGATCGCATCGGCCTTCCGATCATCGAGCAAGCAGAGCGCGACGGGCGGCTGAAGCCAGGAGGGACGATCGTCGAGGGGACGAGCGGGAACACCGGCGTGGGCCTGGCCATCGCGGCGGCGTTGCGCGGCTATCGCTGCATCTTCACCATGCCGGACAAGATGTCGCAGGAAAAGGTGCGGCTGCTCAAGGCGTTTGGAGCGGAAGTCATCGTGACGCCGACGGCGGTACCGGCGGATCATCCCGACAATTACGTCATGACGGCAAAGCGGATCGCCGCAGAGACGCCTAACGCGGTATTGGCGAACCAGTTCTACAACGACGCCAATCCGACCGCGCACTACGACACCACGGGACCGGAGCTGTGGGAACAGACCGAGGGTCGCGTCACGCATTTCGTGACGGGCGCTGGGACAGGCGGGAATGCGACGGGTGTGGGGCGCTATCTGAAAGAGAAGAATCCAGCGATCAAGGTCATCGTCGGTGATCCACAGGGGTCCATCCTGGCGGAACTGTGGCGCTCGCAGGGGCAGACGAAACTGGAAGGCACGCCGTACAAAGTCGAAGGGATCGGGCAGGACAAGCTGCCGGGGACGCTGGACCTCGCCGTCGTGGACGAGTTCCAGACGGTGTCTGACAAGGACGCCTTCGTCATGGCGCGCCGCCTAACGCGTGAAGAAGGTCTGTTCGTCGGTGGCTCGTCCGGGTTGATCACCTTCGTCGCCCTCAATGTCGCCCGCCGGCTGAATGCGCCCGATGCGTTGGTCGTCACCATGCTGTGCGATACGGGTGAGCGATACCTCTCGAAGCAGTTCAGCGACGAGTGGATGCGCGAGAATCAGATGCTGGAGCCGGATCGCGCCACGTTAGGCGACATTATTCGCGGCAAGTCTGCGGCGAACAAAGCCGTGGTGAGCACAACGCCGGGAGCCACCGTGCGTCAAGCGCTCCGTCTCATGTCCCAGAATGACGTTTCGCAGCTCCCCGTTATGGATGGTCCGGTGTGTGTAGGATCTGTCACCGAGTCGGCGCTGGCCGCGCAGGCGCTGGAGCTGCCGAAAGTACTGGACGGTCCCGTGAGCGATGTGATGGAGGCGCCGTTGCCGATTCTCGACGGCGACATGGCGGTCGATGCCGCGACCAAGATCCTCTCCAAGGCAAATCCGGCCGTGCTCATCCAGACCGGGAGTCGCATTGTCGGTATCGTGACGCGCTCGGATCTGCTGGCGTATCTTATGTCACGTTAGGCGCATGCGCATCACGGTTCTGATGGGGGGCACGTCGGCCGAACGGGACGTGTCGATCGCCTCCGGGATGCGCATCGTGCAGGCGCTGCGATCGCGCGGCCACGACGTGACGGCCTTCGATACCGCGCGGGGCGTCATCCCGCGCGAGCAGGAGGCCGCCGTCGCGGCGGAAGGAATGAAGGCCGCGCCGCCGTCGCTCGAGGCGCTCGCCCAAATGGAGCGGACCTCACTCTCACCATCGCTCGGGAGCGCGCCAGCCGTCCGGGAGGCTGATGTCGTCTTTCTCGCGCTGCACGGTGGCCAAGGCGAAGATGGTACGATTCAGGCGCTCCTCGATCTCTCTGGTGTTGTGTATACAGGGAGTGGTCATCTCGCGAGCGCGCTCGCGATGGATAAGGATCTTTCCAAGCAGCTCTTCCGTAGCGCCGGCGTCACGACCGCCGATTGGCTCATGGCCCCCGCAAGCGCAAACGATGTCGAGCGCAAGCTCGGCCTGCCCGTCATCGTTAAGCCGTCGAAGCAGGGGTCCACGGTCGGCCTAACGCTTGTGCGCGATCGTTCCAGACTGCAGGCAGCGATCGATGAAGCGCGGCGCTACGACGACGAGGTCATGATCGAGGCTTTCATCCCAGGTCGCGAACTCACCGTTGGAATTCTCGGCGACATCGCACTTCCTGTCGGCGAAATCATCGCCAAGCATGAGCTATACGACTACGAGTGCAAATACACGGCTGGAATGGCTGTGGAGGAGTTTCCGGCCAAGGTGACGTCCGATGAAGCGACGCAACTGCAGGATGCGGCGTTGCGCGCATTTCGTGCACTCAAATTGCGCGGCTACGCACGCATCGACTTTCGGCGGCGTGATGACGGGACTTCATTCTGCCTGGAAGCCAATACCCTACCGGGAATGACGGAGCTGAGTTTGCTACCGCAGGGGGCACAAGCAGCCGGCATCTCGTTCGCAGAGCTTTGTGAGCGTATCGTTCTCCTCGCCATGCCCGACCAAAAACCCTCATGAGCTCGACACCGCCAATCGCCGCCGCGCTGGCAGGAGTTCCTGTCGCGCTACAACAGCAGGGAGTCTGGTGCGGACGACGACAATTGTTTGTTCGCTTCGCTGGTCCGGCAGAAACGGCGATGATGTACACCGCTGACGCTCTCACGCGTGAGCTGCAGCGCGCGCTGGAGCGCAGTCGTGTCCATTCGATTTGTGTTGCGGGAAAAGATGCGTTGGCCAACGACGCCTTCCTCGTGGCAAGCCTGAAGCAATTGAATACGACGGTGCCGATCGTTCTCGACACTGACGGTCAAAGGCCGAGTGCGATTGAGAAAGTGCAACCGTTCCTGCAGTCGGTGCAAATCTCGGTCGATACTGCAATCGAAGCACCTGCACTGGAGCGTGTCGCCGAATCATTGAAGCAGTGCGCGCGGCTTGGGCTCGCGGCTGCGGTTGCGATTAGCGGTCGAGACAGCGCAAGTGACTCTGATTATTTGCGGATCGTCGAGTCGATTGCGACAGCGCACGACAAGGTGGCCGTCGTGCTGCATCCAAGCCCGGCTGAAGAGCGTAAGCCGCTGGATAGGCGTTGGTCGATGTTAGTGGAGCAGGCCTCCGCGCGGCTGAGTGATGTGCGGGTCGTGCAGCGGTTGAACGGAC